>NZ_JBFODQ010000047.1:0-8249 GCF_040908355.1 Aeromonas sp. R2-2
TCGATGCTGTGAGTGCCCACACAGATTGCTTGATTCAAATTGTTAAAGAGCGTCACGCTTGTCGCGTTGAGGAGGCGCATATTACGCTTCTCACTTCGAAAGTCAAGCGATTGTTTTCGCTTTTCTTTCGGCGCCCACTTCGCTAGGAAGCTGGCCCATCAGGTTGGCGTGTTCCGCCGTGCTGGTAGGGGCGCATTATAGGGAGCCGCGCCGGGATGACAAGGGCTTTTTGCAAAAATGCGTTCGTTTGCTGAAAAAGCGAACTGAACGCCCCAAAACAGCCCCTTGGCACCTCTTTTACGCCGCTTTTTTGCTCAACTCTTCGCTTTGTGCCCGGATATAGTTGACCCAGCTGGTTGCCTTCTGCTGCCAGTTATCCTGTTGCTGCAGCTCACGGGCCAGTTCCAGCGCCTGGGCATACTGCTCCTTATTAAGGTGTGCCTGCACCAGCAGCGCTTTGGCACGATTGCCTTGCTCGCCTTTTACCGACTTGATGGCGGCGAGCTGGATCATGGCAGCATCAGTCTTGCCCTGTTGCAGCATCAGTTCGGCGGCGCGCATGGCAGCTTTGGGCTGACCATGTAGGCTGGCCAGCTGCTGCCAGCTATCAACTGCTTGTGACCACTCCCGGGCACCTTCCCACAATTGGGCCAGCAGTTGGCGGTTTTCAGCACTTTGCTTCATCTGTCCCTTGGCCATGGCCGCTTCCAGCAGACGGGCACCACGATAAGGCAGCCCTTGCCAGGCATAGAGACGGATCAGCTGATTGCGGGCAGACGCATCACCCATCAGTTTTCTGTCGATAGCTGTTTGCAACAGAGCCAACGCCTGATCGCCACGTTTGGCGGAGAGGTTGAGCGACACCGCCTGCTGCCACCATTTGCTCTCTTTGGGTTCGTGGCTGATCAACTCAGCCGCCTGATCGGCAGCCACGCCATAACGTTGCTGGGCGGTGAGGGCGGAGAGACGAATGATGGCGGCCTGCTTCTGCCAACCCTTCTTCAACAACTGTTCGCTCTGACTGGCGGCGTCACCGTACTGCTTGTTGTGGTAATAGAGGCCAGCCAGACGCAGGCGCAGTGCATCGTCTTGCTTCAGTGCCAGTGCCGCCTTGTAGCTGACAATGGCACCAGACCAGTTGGATTGCTGGGCCTGAATATCGCCGCGCAGTCGCAGCAGCTGGAGCTGTTGTTGCTCGGGCCACTCTTTATAGGCAAGGGCCTGTTCGACATAACGGCTCGCCTGGGCGGTCTGTTGCAGATTGGCCGCCAGCGAGGCTTGCAGCTGCGCCAGCCAGGCACGCTCGGCATCGCTATTTGGCTTGAGGCCGGATGCCTTGCTCTGGGCTTGTTGCCACTGACCAGACTGATAGAGCTTCATCACGGGTTCAAGCTGACGGGAGAAGTGAGGGCTGACCTCCATCGCCAGACAGGCTTGGCCGACCAGGGCCAGCAGACAGATCCAGATCCGCAACATAGTTATGACTCCAGTTTGAATTTGAGCGTGATGACTTGCACCAGCTTGTCGGTGGCGCCCGGTCTCGGCTGATAGCGCCACTTGTTGATCGCCTGAATGGCCGCCCGCTCGAACTGACGCTTGGGTTTGGCCTCGACCACTTCCACATCCTGCACGCCACCTTCCGCATTCACGCTAAAGCGCAGGGTGACGAAACCTTCGATCCCTGACTGTTGGGCACGATAGGGGTAGACCGGCTCGATCCGTTGCAGCGGCATCAGCATGTCACCGGCGCCGATACCCGCCCCTTGCTGCTGGCCGTGGTAGTTGCCACTCAATACCGGTGCAGTACTGGTCGCCACACCGGGGGCATAGACCTGCACCGCGCTGAGGCTGGAAACAAGATCCAGACTCGGCTCAACGGCCGCCAAGGGGGCTGCTGCTGGCATCGGCAACGGTGTCGAGGCCAATGCGGCAGGAGGCTCTGGCAGAGGTTCAGGCTCCTGCGGTACCGGACGCTCGCGCACCTGCACCTCGGTCACCTCGTTCTGCATATTGATGACGATGGGCTTCTGTTCGCTCGCCACCTTCTCGCCCCGGGGCGGTTCAACCAGCGTGGCCATGAACAGCAGGATGCCCAGACTGAGTGCAACCCCCAGCCCCAGGCTCATCAGCTTGTATTTCATTTCGGCGCCACCGCCACGGCGATATTGGCGATACCCGCCGCCTTGGCCTCATCCATCACCCGCACCACCTTGCCATGGGGCACTCGCTCGTCGGCCTGAATCACCAGGCTGGCATCAGGTTGCTCCGCCAGCAGACGGGCGATGGTGGCCTGCACCCGCTCCACATCGATCTGCTTGCGGTCGAGGAAGATCTGACCCTGAGCCCCGATCGCCAGCATGATGCTGGAAGATTTCTGCGCCTTGGCCTGACTGGCCTGAGGTCTGTGTACCTCGAGCCCGGCTTCGCGCACGAAGGAGGTGGTGACAATAAAGAAGATCAGCATGATGAACACGATATCCAGCATGGGGGTCATGTCGATCTGCACTTCGTCACGCTGGCGTTTGGATTGCCGTCTCATTGCATTACCTTCTCTTCTCGCAGGCCGTCCCGGGTCTTGGCCAGCGCACGCTTGGCCTGACTCTCGAGCCGACTGAGTAACAATACGCCGGAGAGCGCCACCACCATGCCTGCCATGGTGGGGATAGTGGCGCGGGAGATCCCGCCCGCCATGCTCTCCGGGTTAAAGCGGTTGGCCGCAGCCAACGCATCGAATACGCCGATCATGCCGGTCACTGTGCCCAGCAACCCCAGCATGGGACAGAGCACCACCAGGGTGCGGATGAAGATCAGATGACGGTTCAGTTCCAGCTCTGCCTGCGCCAGCCAGCGGCTGCGGATCGCCCGGGCGTGCCAACTGTGGCGCTCGCTGCGGGCCTGCCAGCGGCCGAGCAGCTGTTGCTGCAAGGGGCCAAAACCCAGATTGAGGTAGAGCAGCCGCTCGATCATCAAAATCCACATCAGCACCAGCAGGGCCAGAATGACCCAGAGCACAGGGCCGCCACGGCTCATGAAACTCTGCAGCTGTTGCCAGATGTCGAGCATCATGCTGCTCGCTCCATCCCGCCGTTATTGCTCTCGGCGCGCTCGGCCAGAATGCCGGCTACCTGCTGCTCCAGTACATTGGAAAGCTCAGTGAAGCGCGATTGCAGCAGGCTGTGGGCCAGGATCAGCGGAATGGCCGCAACCAGACCCTGTACCGTGGTAACCAGCGCCATGGAGATGCCGCCCGCCATGATCTTGGGATCGCCGGTGCCAAACTGGGTGATGGCCTGGAAGGTGCCGATCATCCCGGTTACGGTACCGAGCAGACCCAGCATGGGGGCGATGGCCGCGATCACCTTGACCATGCCGATACCGCGCTCCATGCGAGGAGTCTCCTGCAGGATCGCCTCATCAAGACGCAGTTCGAGGGTCTCCATGCTCAGCTCGGGGTGTTTGTCTGCCACCGTCAGCACCCGGCCAAGGGCGTTGTCGGCGTGATACTCGCCGCTCTTGAGCTGGCGGCGCACCCGACCCAGTTCGCGGGAGAGGCTCCACAGCCGTACTGCTGCAATTCCCAAACCGATGGCGGCCAACAGCACGATAATGGCGCCGACCTGACCACCTTGTTGTACCTGCTGCCAGAAGGTGGGCGCCTGTGCCAGCATCACCAGCAGAGTACCATGCGAAGGATCCAGCGGCAGCGCTTCCCCTTCCTGACCCTGATAAGCCGCAACGGCAGAGAACACGCTACCGGGCAGACCCAGTACCGGGCTCAAGCCTTCGGCGGTCGGTTGCAGGAAGCCTTCGCTCCCCAGCAGGGCAAAACTGCCAACCCGGGTCAGCGACTGCTCGCTGGCAGCCCCCTGGGCATCGAGCACCTTGCCGTTGAACTGAGCAATCCGGCCAGATTCGCGGATCTCCTGCAGCAGCGTGGCGGGCAGCAGGGCGAGGGCGGCGCGATCCGGCACCTGTTTATCCTGTGCCATGGCTTTCAGCGGGGCGAGACGCTCCGGGTACTGGCCCTCGACGGCGGATTCGCTCAGCAGCTTGACCGCATCGCTGGCGCCCTGACGGGTGACTGCGAAGATCTCGTTCATGTCGCCGGAGGCTTGCTCCCACTGGGCGTTAAGCTCGACCAGCTGCTTCTCGTTGCTGGCGAACTTGCCAGCCAGCTCCTTGCTCAAGCGCTGGGCCTCGGCCAGTCTGGCGCGGGCAGTGCCGAGCTCCCTGGCAACGGTCGCCAGATCTTGCTGAGCCTGCTGTTCACGAGCCTGTTCCTGCTGCTGCCACTCATCGGCGACAGCGGCGTTGGTACCGCAGGAGAGGGCAATAAGGAGGGGGAACCACTTCATGGTGACTCTCATGATTGGGCCTCCTGACTACGGCTGACAGAGAGGGGGACATTGAGCAACTGGGGAACTTTCTTGTCGGCGGCCACATCCATCGCCTCGGCGATAGGGGAGAGCCACTGGCTATCGAGGGCTTGCCACTGCTTAGCCTCGGCAGACCAGCGCCATGCCTGACTGCGATCGGCCGTCATTGCCAGCAGGGAGAGCCGGCCCAGCGCCAGCACATCGACCCGACGCGGAGCACCATCCAGCTCCAGCTCGGCGGAATAGCTGTCCATCCGGCTGCCGTATTCGGCTTCGATCTGATAGGCCTGCAGCAACTGACGGAATTTCTCTGCCTCGCTAACGTCTGCGCGAGCCAGGGTCGCTTTCAACTGTTCAACCCGCGCCAGCCGATCTTCCTTGCGCAGCGGGATGTCATTTTGCACCAGCTGTTCCAGATCTGCCTGCATCTGCAACATCAGCGGTATCAAGCCCTGACGGGTCTCTTGCACCGCTTCAAGCTGCTGACTCAATTTACCCAGCTCATTTTGCTGATCGGCCACCAGAGATTGCATGTAGCGGTTGTAGGCTTCGAGGTCACGCAGTTGCAGCTGGGCATTTTGCAGCTCCAGTCGTGCGGCAACAGCGGCATCGGCGGCTTTTTCCACCCGCTGCTGGGAGGCTTTCCCGGCAGCTATGCTGTTCTTGAGGGCGGGAGCAACCAGCTCATCCCCGATGGCAGCAAAGTGGACTGACAGTGGCAGCAGGGCCACACCCCATAATTTGTTCATTGAAATACATCTTACTAATGATAACTATTATCATTATCTCAAATGCAGGGCGGACTGGCAACGAGAGGATTTTCTTGGCCTTTATGCACAAAAACAGGATAATTTTTAAGCACGCACGGAATAAGTGGCGCCAATAGCCACCGCACAAATATAAATAACGAGAAAAAATCTTTTCGATCAGTGTGATAGAGATCGAAAAAGGAGAAAGTAATGCTCAACGATGCGATCTGGGAACATATCGACAAGTTCACCAAGGCAACAAAAACCAGCGATATCCAGCAACTGCTGGAGCGCTTCAGTCATCAAATGGGCTTCGATTACTTTCGGCTGCTGATTATTTTCCCCATCAGCATGCAAAAATCCCACGTGGCACTGTTCAACAACTGTCCGACCACCTGGTTTGACGCCTATAGCGAAAACCAGTATCTGACCCAGGATCCGGTGGTCTATCTGGGGCTGAAACAGACCCAGCCTATCTTCTGGAACAAGCTCGACTGCGACTCGCCCTGGCTGCCCAGCGCCAGCCGCGACGTGATGAACCTGGCCGCTGATTTCGGGGTACGCAATGGCGTCTCCTTTCCGCTGCACACCCCGCAGGGGGAGCACGGCATCCTCTCATTCATCACCAAGGAGAAATCCAACTCCGACCTGATGTTTGAAAATGTCCCGCTGCTGTCGTTCTGCGCCAGCTACATCTTCAACTCCGCACTGCAACTGATCAAAAGCAGACCGGATATGATGAAGTACCTGACCGAACTGTCGGATCGGGAGAAGGAGTGCCTGTTCTGGGCCAGCGAGGGCAAGACCTCCTGGGAGATCGCCACCATCCTCGGCATCAGTGAGCGGACGGTCAACTTTCACCTGACCCAGGTGACCAACAAGACCGACTCAAAGAACCGCAGTCAGGCCATCGCCAAAGGGATCACCAGCGGCATCATAGTGCCCTCCCTCGACGAGGTCACCATCACCAACCTGCGGCTGTCGTAACCCCTCAGCAGCAACAAAAAGAGCCGCAATTGCGGCTCTTGTTTCAGAGTAATAAAGTACCATACCAAATCACTCTGTAAGGTGCTTTTATACAGTAAACGTTGGTGCACCACTGAATGATAGTTTCATACCAATCAGGGTGTTCTATACTGATACAAGTTTAGGGTAGAACAATAAAGTATCATACCTACTATTTTAAAAGATCCGTTTACCAAACATACAAATATCGATATGTCGGTTTTAATCTTCCATCTTTACAAACGAACTCTATTGGTAACCTTCACGGCCTGCAACGTTTGATTTTGTTGTAGGACCAAGTTATAGGTGTTTGTATCACCCTCCGCCCGAATAGAAATAACAAGAGAGTACTTCAATGGTGGAAGGTCTTTTTGAGCCTCACCACCCCGCTCTCTCGCGTGATACTTAACATCAAAGACAGGATTAGATAAGGTTGTCTTTTTAAATCTTTGCTGTCTAGATATGCAAGTTTCCCATTTATGGGCATCTTCTCTCAATTCCTCCTCAGTTTCATATAATTTATCTACTGAGAAAAATGTTTTCGTGTCAGCATGACCAGCACCTTCTTTCTGCTTTTCATCATTAGCTCTAAATGAAATATCAAGGCCACTTCTTGTGTAATGCAATGGATGTTCAGGATCAGTGATCGCATTAAAACAGAAGGTAGCTTTGATATGCACCCATGTACAATCAATTCCATCAGGCAATGGAATTGGAATTCTCAAATGTTGAGATTGCTCAAGTTCACCTTGATACACAATCATTGCCTCATCACTTAAGCATTCTATTATCTCTTCAGGTGAAGAAGGAAATAACCCCCAACCAACCTCAACTTGTTCATTATCATTGTTTTTTGCATGATGAACCATCAATGCTTTAACGGTTGATGGGGTCAGGTTAAAACTGGTAATAGAATCAATGCCAGCAGCTATTCTTAACGCATAAGGAGCCGCATAGCTTGTCCCCATAGTACCTATAATACTATCAGTTAAGGGGGAATAAAGCTTAAATGGATTATTCTCTGTCCCCGTGAATTCAGATAATAAGTGCAATGCCCATGGTGCATAGGAGAGAGGCGGTCAACTACCAGTTAGGGTACGCTTCTTCTCGCCAAAGAAACAAAGCGATACACCATGAAATACCAGCAGTTGACCGAGGGGCTACGATACCAGATTGCCTGCCTCCGTGACCATGGCCTGTCACAGGCCCGCATTGCCAAACAGCTCGGGGTTCATCCATCGACTATCAGTCGTGAGCTTCGTCGTAATTGTGCTGGGCAGGCCTATCAGCCGCAGCAGGCTCACCAACTTGCCACGGCACGACGGCTGACGAGTCAGAAGCGTACTGTCCCGTCTGATACCATCGACTTTGTTTGCATGGCGCTGGTCGCGGACTGGAGTCCCGAGCAAATCAGTGGCGTTGGAGACATGATTAACTGCCCGGTTAGCCACGAGTGGATATACCGCTATGTGGCACGCGACAAGGCCAACGGTGGCACGCTATACCGGCATCTGCGTCAGGGTCACAAACGCTATCGCAAGGGTAAGAACAGCAAACGCAGTGTCATTCCCAATCCGGTATCGATTGATGAACGCCCTGCGATAGTCAATGAGCGGAGCCGTGTGGGAGATTGGGAAGTCGATACCGTGTTGGGTAAGCAAGGCAGCGGTGCAATAGTGAGTCTGTTGGAGCGTAAGAGCCGGCTCTACCTGGTTCAATACGTTCCCAGCAAAACAGCCAGCGCGGTGGCGGACACCATTATCAGCATGCTGAAACCCTACCAGGCACATGTCCATACCATCACAGCTGACAATGGTAGCGAGTTTGTCGAACATGAACGTGTTGCAGCAGAGCTGGAAGCGCAGGTGTACTTTGCGCATCCATACAGTGCATGGGAACGGGGACAGAATGAGAATAGCAATGGTCTGCTGCGGCAATATGTGCCCAAAGGCAGTGATTTGAGTGTGGTGACAGCAGAGGCACTGTCAGCCGTCGAAAAGCGGCTGAACTTCAGGCCGCGCAAATGCTTGGGATTCAAACAGCCACAGGTGGTTTTTGACGAACTTCTGAAAGCAGCCTGATTTTTAATCGGGAATTGCACTTCGAAGTTGAATTCGCG
>NZ_JBFODQ010000049.1:0-55464 GCF_040908355.1 Aeromonas sp. R2-2
ATCACCTATCTGCCAGCCAGGAGCGGGCCGCTGTACCTGAGCCTGGTGACGGATGCGTACTCACGCAAGATAGTGGGCCATCACGTGCACGAAGGGATGCACGCCAAGTCGGTGGCGATGGCGTTCAAGAAAGCACTGAAGCAACGGCGTGGCGGCGGTGAACTCATCCATCACTCGGACCGCGGCGTGCAGTATTGCTCGGGGCTGTATCAGTCACTACATGAACGGTACGGGGTGAAATGCTCGATGACGGATGGGTATGACTGTTACCAGAATGCGTTGGCGGAGCGGGTGAACGGGATTTTGAAAGGAGAGTTGTTGTTGCAAAGCCCGCAGGATTTGATGCAAGCGCGGGAAATGGTGCGTGAAGCGGTGGATATTTACAACGCGGAGCAGCCGCATCATGCGTTGAAATACAGAACCCCGATGCGGTACATAGGGGGTTCTGAGTAGAGAAATGCTAGTTGAAAATGTGTAAACCTATTTCAGGACTAGACATCCATGTCCATGTTGTTTACCGATATCAAACTGGTTGGATTTTTTTCCAATATCCCCTTGAACTGGCCTTTGACAAAAAATCAGGCACATCACCGCGCAGGCTTTATCATCAGGTTACCATCCCGGTACTAGCCGGACTCACAGCTGTACAGTGGCATGTCGTGGCCCAATATTGAGTAAATTGAAGTTGGCCGCTGCATTTTAATGCACTTACAATATGCGCCCAATTCTGTTGGATTCCTTCTGATGCTCCGCCAATCTGATCGTCTATTCCTGTTTCTCCTGCTACTGCTCTGGGGCGTGGCGGCGCACGCCATTACCAGTCTGAATGAAGACGAGTTTGATCTGTCTGAACGCGCCTGGCTGTCATCACACCAGGAGCTGGTCATCGGCATGCCGATGATGGGTGACCCTCCATACAGCTATAAGGATGCAGATCAACGCTTTACCGGCCCAGTCCCCGACATTGCGCAGCAGATTGCCAGAACGCTCGGGTTGACCCTGCGCTACAAGGTTTACCTCTCCTACGTGGATGCGCTGACCGGACTTGACCACGGAGCAATCGACATACTGGTGAACGACCAGCCAAGCGAACAATGGCGATCCAATATTGTCTCCCTCCCGTTTTTGCTCTCCATGCCGCGCGGCGTGCTGCTCAACAATGGCAAAACGAAGTTGTCACGACAGGATGCCCATGGTTTGCACTGGGTCTGTGTCACAGGAGTCAATGCTTGCAGTGAATTGAAAAAACTGGGATTTCTCCGTGTGACCGAGGCAGAGAGTCGCAGCGAAGCAGCGTTTATGCTCAAAAAGCGCATGGCTGACGCCTATCTTGCTGACATGCCGTCACTGGTGATGGTGAAAGATCAGCACTCCAAGGCTGGCTTCACCATTGCAACCCCGGAATGGGTAAGCGGCACGTCTCTCTCCATCAATATGCACAAGAGCGACCCGGCACTGGTCAGCCTGGTGAGCAAGGCATTCAACGAGATACCGGTTGAAGATCGTCGTCATATGCTGGCAGCTACCACGACTAGCCAACATGCGGACTCAGGAGCGGTGAAGTCTGTGCAGTTTACCCCTGAGGAGCAGGAGTGGCTCAACCAGCATCCTGAGCTAACTTACGGCGTCTCTCCGGACTGGACCTCCATGAGCGAATTCAATTACCGGGGCAGGCTGGTCGGTTATGTGGCAGACCTGATGGCGCTGATGCAGCAAGTCTCCGGGCTGAAGTTCTCTCTGGTTCGCACCAATAGCTGGGGTGAAACCCAGAATATGCTGAAGCTGCGGCAGATCGACTTTATTCCGGCCATCTCCCCCAACCACGACCGCGGCCAGTTTGCGCTGTTCACCCCCGGCTATCTGTTTGTCGATCGGGTAGTCATTGCCCCCAAACGCAGTGCCGATATCACCGATCTCTCACTGCTGCGAGGGAAACGGGTCGGCATGGTGCATGGCTCGCTGGATAAAGATCTACTGACCCACATCGGCGCCCATCCGGTAGAGGTCAACAATGACAACCGCTTGCTGGAGCTGCTGGACACGGGCGATGCCGACTACGTGATGGTCACCCTGCCATCCATCAACAAGCGGGTGAGCGAACGCTATCAGGTGGTCTATGCCGGCAAAGACTTGCGCCTGCCAGTCGCCATGGCCACGCGCAAAGATCCCATGCTGCAGCGGATCCTTACCAAGGTGCTCTATTCGATACCGCCGGAGGAGCTCAATAAAGTGGAGAGACGCTGGCTCTCCATGAGCGTGCAGACCGGCATCAATAACGAAACAGTGCTGTTCTGGTTCGTAATGAGCGGCGCGGCAGCCACCCTGCTGTTTACCCTGTTCTGGGCCTGGAACCGTACCCTGAAACGGGAGATCGTGCAGCGACAACGGGCCGAGAAGACGCTCAATGAACAGTTGGTGTTCATCCAGACCCTGCTCGACTCCCTACCCAATATGGTGGCGCTGCGGGATCGCGATCATCGCCTGACCCTCAGCAACCGGGCATACCGCGAGCTGTTTGTCGGTGATGGGGAAGAAGGTGATCGCTGGGGCTATATGACCGAGGACGAGCGGCAACAGATGCTGCGCGAGGAGCGTGCGGTCTGGGAAACCGGCGAGATCTTCCAAGGATCGGGTTATACCCAGCGCGAGGGGGATATTCCCCTTCACGTGGTCTACGTCAAGTTGCCCTATCGCGCAGCAGACGGCGCGATTCAGGGGGTGCTGACGGTATTGACCGATGTCAGTGCCCTCAAGGCCGCCGAAAACAAGGTGCGGGAAGTGGAGGGCAGGCTGCGGGACATCACTGACAGCATGCCGGGTCTGGTCTATCAATATCTCTGGCAAGGGGCCGGCAAGGGGAAATTCCTCTATCTGTCCCAAGGAGCCAGCGACATTCTCGGGATGACCCACCAAGAGTTGATGGCAGCCGAGTCTGGCGGCGTGATCCTCGGCTTGAACGATGAGGCTCTGGCAACCTTTATCGATAAGGTGGCCAAACATGCGCAAATCCTTGAGCCGCTCGATATGGAGGTGCTGGTGCCCTCTGTTCAGGGGGAGCGCTATATCCAGATCCGCGGCAACTTTGTGGCGCAACAGGGCCATGATCGCCTGCTCAACGGCGTGGTGCAGGACATCACCGCCATCAAGCAACAGGAGCATGAGCTGCGTGAGGCGCGCGCCGCGGCCGAGCAGGCGATGCAGGCTCGCAGCCTTTTTCTGGCCACCATGAGCCATGAGCTGAGAACCCCCATCTCGGGCATGCACGGCATGCTGGAGCTGCTGCGCATGAGCGAGCTCAATGATGACCAGCGCTATCTGCTGCGCAATGTGGAGAGCTCTGCCAACCACCTGCTCTATCTGGTCAACGATATCCTCGACTTTTCCAAAATCGAGGCGGGTCAGCTGCACCTCAATCGCCAATCCTGCCGTCTGCAACCTGTGGTGTGCGACGTGATCCGCGGCCATGCCGCACTGGCCTACAGCAAGGGGCTGAAGGTCACGCTCCAGTGGGAAGATCAACTCCCCGACCTGGCCGATATCGATCCGGTCAGAGTGGGCCAGGTGGTTTCCAATCTGCTCAACAATGTGGTGAAGTTCACCGAACAGGGCGCCATTTCGATCCAGGCCAGCTATCACGACCAGCAGCTGGTTATCGCGGTGACGGATACCGGCATCGGTATCGCCGAAGAGAAGCAAGCGCTGCTCTTTACCCCGTTCGAGCAGGTGGAATCCGATATCAATCGCCGCTTTGGTGGCACCGGTCTGGGCCTGGCCATCTGTGATCAGCTGGTGAGGAAAATGGGCGGCACCCTGACGGTCAAGAGCCAGCTCGGTGAAGGGGCCTGTTTCCGCTTCAGCATCCCGCTGCTCAATGTCCTGTGGGAACCACCCGCACTGGCGGGCAGCGAATGGTGGTGGCTGGGTAGCGATGCCGCCTTGCAGGCCACCATGGCACGGCTCGGCGCCCGGTTAACTCCCCTCGATATCCACCAGCTCACCGCCGATCTCGACGGCCTGCTGTTGGCGGAAGAGGCCGCGCTGGAGTCCAGCATGGGGAGCGAATGGCACACCTTGCTGCAATCCGGCCCCATCAAGGGGGTCATCCTCTCCCCCCGCGAAGCGTTGCGGGGGCGCATAGGCTCGGAGAACTGGTGGCGCCTCGGCCAATCCCCCCTCTATCCGGATCTGTTGCTCGAAAGCTGCCGCGAACTGATCACCGGACGAGCCGTACCCACCCATGCCGCCAGAATCGAAAAACTGGGCGGGCGGGTGCTGGTCGCCGATGACCACCTAGTCAATCGCGCCCTGCTGACCCGTCAGCTGGCGATTCTGGGGGTGGAGTGCGAGGTAGTGGAAGATGGCGAGAAGGCATTGCGCGCCTGGCAAACCCGGGATTTCGCCCTGCTGATCACCGACTGCCACATGCCGCACATGGATGGCTACACCCTGACCCGCCGCCTGCGGGAACAAGGGGAGCAAGCCCCCATCATCGGCGTCACCGCCGATACCTCGGAGGAAGCGGCAGCCAATATGACGGCAGCCGGCATGAACGGCATGCTGTGCAAACCCTATTCGCTGGAGTCACTGCGCCAGATGCTGCTGCGGTGGTTGCCCGCGACTACGATCACAGAGAGAGTGCCCGCACGACAGGCCATCAATCTCGACATGATCGGTCGCTGGCAAGATCTGTTTGGCGATGAAGGGATTGCCAAAAGCATGGCAAGGGAGTATTTGGCCTCCAACCGGAAAGACTGCCACGCTATGATGAGCGCGCTCTCCTCCGATGATAGCCAGGAGCTGGTGGAGATCGCCCACCGCATCAAAGGGGCAGCCAGAATGGTCGGGGAGCTCTCCCTGGCCGAGCATGCGGCGCAACTGGAATCGGCGGCCCGCCTCAAACAGTTGAGCGAGCTCGCGCTGCTGACACAGAGAGTGGAAGAACAGATGAACAATATTGAACGTGAAATGGGATTGTGGCTCGATGAGTAGAACGGCAGACGAGTTGGTCATCATGGTGGTCGAGGATCACGGGTTTCAACGCAAGACCCTGATGCACCAGATCCGGGCGCTCGGTTATCAGCAACTGCTGGAGGCCGCAGACGGCATCGAAGCCCTGGCACTGTGCCAGAGCCACACTGTCGACATCCTGTTCTGCGATCTGCGGATGCCCGGCATGGATGGCATGGCGCTGCTGCGCCGCCTCTCGCTGGGTGGCTTTCGGGGCGGCATCATCCTCTCCAGCGCGCTGGAAGATGACGTGGTGGAGGCTGTGCTGCGCATGAGCGCGGCCTATGGTCTCCATGTGCTGGGTCGCATCGAGAAACCCTCCAGCCCGCAGCGGCTGCGCCAGTTGATCGACTCCTGGGCACCCAAGTCGGCCCCCTCGGGCAAGGACGATGGCATCGTCCTGTCGGTGGACGAGCTCAAACGCGCCCTCGACAACGACCAGTTGCTGCCCTGGTATCAACCCAAGGTCGGCTTTGCATCCGGCCAGTGGGTGGGGATGGAGGCGCTGGCCCGCTGGCAGCATCCGGAATATGGGCTGATCTCCCCCGGCATGTTTATCCCGCTGGCGGAAAATAACGGCCTTATCGATCAGCTGACCGATGTCATCATCAACAAGTCGCTGCAGGATTGCCATCTGTGGGGCCAGACCGGTCTCTCCCTCAATCTGTCGATGAATCTCTCCACCACCTCGCTGATTGAGGGGGATCTCTGCCACTTCCTGATCAACCAGTGCCAGCGCTGGGGCGTCAATCCCGAGCTGATCACCCTGGAGGTGACCGAAAGCTCGTTTGTCGAGGATATCGGCAAGGCACTGGAGGTGCTGACCCGGCTGCGGATGCACGGCTTTGGCCTCTCCATCGATGACTTCGGCACCGGCTACTCCTCGATGCAGCAGCTGGCGCTGCTGCCGTTTACCGAGCTCAAACTTGATCGATCTTTTGTCGATCGCTGCTATGCCGACCCCTCCCGTCTGGCCATTATCGAATCGAGCATCGAGCTGGCCCGCAAGCTGGGGCTGAAATCAGTCGCCGAAGGGGTGGAAGATGTGCAGACCTGGCAACTGCTGGCCAAGCTGGGGTGCGATATCTGTCAGGGCTTCTTTACCGCCCGCCCGATGCCGCGCAGCGAACTGCAGCACTGGCACCAGATCTGGCAAGCCCGACTGCCGACCCTGATATCCGGCTGATCTCCCGCGACCACCCCTTTGGACCAACAGAGCACCGACCGACAACGTGAATGGCCGCCTTCAAAAGGTGGCCATTTTCTTTATCTAGGACTCGCCACTCACGCATGCCCGCCCCCTCTCCAGCAACCGTCTAGCCAGCCGAGTGCCCCCCCCCTTTGCTCTGCATGCATCGCATGCCTTGCGTCACCATTTATTCAAAATAAGTTGCATCAAAAATGGTGCTACTGGCGGATCACGCCTACCGCTAGCGAGAGCAGCCTCTCTTCTACCAGACGCATAAACTGACAATAAGACAATAAATCTCCTGCTTTAACAGGAATGGTTCTCAACGATGCGCCGTGCCGATGAGGTAGACAAGACAACCTGAAATCGTTTTCCCTTTTGAACAATAAGCTGTCTAAAATCAAATAAAGTTGTAAATAATCTTTGTTATGGTGAGCGTATAGCAAGCGGCCTCCCTGTCGCTTCCCCTGCTGGCTCCGCCAGATGCAGCATTTTCTGCGCCTTGAAAGCGAGTTTATGACGCCATGATCACCATCACCCTCGATGGGGCTCAGTTGACGGTTGACCCGACCAGAACCCTGCTCCAGATAGCCAAACAGCACCAGACTGATATCCCCTCCCTGTGCGGTGACAACACCAGCGGCCCCAAGACCCCCTGCGACCTCTGCGTGGTCGAGATTGCCGGGCTCGGCATCCGGCGCGCCTGCGAGACGCGCCCCAAGGCAGGGATGATGGTCACGACCCAAAGCGATGCCCTGCGCGCACACCGCCAGCGGGCGCTCGGCCGCATCCTTTCGGATCACTACGCCGATTGCGAAGCCCCCTGCCAGCGCGCCTGTCCGGCCGGGGTGGACATTCAATCCTATCTGCACCACATCGCCATGGGGGAGCACGAGGCGGCCATGGCCGTCATCAAGCAGACCCTGCCGATGCCTCTTTCCATCGGCCGGGTCTGCCCCGCATTCTGCGAGGCCGAGTGCCGCCGCGCGCTGGTGGATGAGCCACTGGCCATTCGCCAACTCAAGCGTCACGCCGCCGATCTCGATCTGGCAGAGATTGCCCCCTATCAACCGGCAAAGAAGCCCGCCAAGAACAAGCGGGTGGCCATTATCGGCAGCGGCCCGGGTGGCCTCACCTGCGGTTATTATCTGGGTTACGAGGGGTTCGAGGTCGACCTGTTCGAGGCGATGCCCGAAGCAGGTGGCTGGCTGCGCTACGGCATCCCCGAGTACCGGCTGCCCAAGGCGATCCTCGATCAGGAGATCGCATTGATGTGCCAGAGTGGCATGCGGATCCACACCAGGCAGCGACTAGGCCACCAGATCACCCTCTCGGCACTGTGCCGCGACTATGATGCGGTCTGTCTGGCCATCGGCGCATCCAAGGCGGTGCCGATGGATTACCCCGGCAGCACCCTGGCGGGTTGCTATCTCGGGGTCGATTACCTCAAAGATCGGATGCTGGCCAAGCGGCTCACCACTGGCAAGAAGGTTGCGGTTATCGGGGGGGGTAATACCGCGATCGACTGCGCCCGTACGGCTGTCAGGCTGGGCGCTGAAACTACCCTTATCTATCGCCGCACCCGCGCCGAGATGCCCGCCGAAGCCTACGAGATCGACGAGGCGGAGCACGAAGGGGTGCGCTTCATGATGCTCACCAATCCGGTAGAAAATCTGGCCGATGAGGGTGGTCGCGTCTGTCAGGTGCGTCTCGAGAAGATGGCCCTCGGCGAGCCGGACGCCTCCGGTCGCCGCCGCCCCGAGCCCACCGGCGAATTCCTCATCGAAGAGTTCGATACCGTGATTGCGGCAGTGTCGCAGCAGCCGGATCTCAGCTTTATGGAAGGGGAGCCCCTCACCCTCCCCTTCACCCGCTGGCAGACGCTGGAATCCCACCCCGAGACCATGCACAGCGGCCACGGCAACCTGTTCGCCATCGGCGATCTGCGCCGCGGGCCCGCCACCGCCATCGAAGCGGTCGCCGATGGTCGCAAGGCGGCACTGGCCATCGATCAGTTCCTCCACGGTGACATGATCGACCCGGTTCGCCCTTTCAACGCCTGCAAGGCACCCACACTCAAGCAGGTCGATCCCGCCCAGTTTGCTCACCTGAATAAAGTCGCCCGTACCATCATGCCTCATCTGGCAGAGCAGGATCGCGAGGGCAGCTTTGCCGAGGTGGAGCGTGGGCTGAGTGATGCCGATGCCCGCAGCGAGGCCAGTCGCTGCCTCGAGTGCGGCTGTCAGGCCAACACCGATTGCGCGCTACGCGACTATGCCACCGAATACGAGGTCGAGCAGAGCGCTCTCGACACCAGTCAGTGCCAGAAGTTTGCAGTGGATAACAGCAGCGAATTTATCGTGTTTGATGCCAACCGCTGCATCGGCTGCGGCCAGTGCGTGCAGACCTGTGGTGAGCAAGCGGTGCAGGGAGTGCTGCACTTTGCCAAGCACAGCGATGGCACCCTCTCGAACCGCCCCCAATTCGACACGGGACTCTCGATGGGCGACTCCCACTGCGTGCAGTGCGGCGCCTGTGTACAGGTCTGCCCTACCGGAGCCCTGGTGGATGCCCGCGACAAGTCGCAGGGGCGCACCGAGCTGCTCACGCCGGTCAATACCATCTGCACCTACTGCGGGGTCGGCTGCGGCGTCACCCTCTATGTCGATGAGTCGCGCAACCGCATCCGCTATGTGGAGGGGAACCGCAACTCGCCAGTCAATCAGGGGCTGCTCTGCGTCAAGGGGCGCTTCGGCTTTGACTTTATCCAGAGCAAGGAGCGCCTCACGACCCCGCTTATCCGCAAAAATGGCGAGCTGGAGCCCGCCAGCTGGCAGGAGGCCATCGCCCTGGTCGCCGAGCGTTTCACCGCCCTGCGCCAGCGCTATGGCAGCGATGCACTGGCGGGCTTTTCTTCGGCCAAAACCACCAACGAAGAGAACTACCTGTTCCAGAAGTTCATGCGCCGGGAGCTGGGCACCAACAACGTGGATCACTGCGCGCGGCTCTGCCACGCCTCCACCGTCACCGGGCTGGAGGCGTCACTCGGCAGTGGCGCCATGACCAACGACATCCCGAGCATTGATCACTCGGATCTCATCTTCATCATCGGCTCCGACACCTCGGCAGCCCACCCCATCATCGGCTCCCATATCAAGCGGGCCGTCATCACGGGCAAGGCGCGGCTGGTGGTGGCCGATCCGAAGCGGATCGAGATGGCGGACCACGCCAGCCTCTATCTGGCCCACCGCCCCGGCACCGACGTGATGCTGCTCAACGGCCTTATGCAGCAGATCATAAAGAACGAGTGGCACGACAAGGCCTATATCGCCGAACGGGTGGAAGGGTTCGAGGCGCTGCAAGCGGAGGTGCTCTCCCCCGCCTATGCACCGGACAAGGTCGCCCTCGTCACCGGCGTACCGGCCGAGCAGGTGATTGAGCTCGCCCGCCTCATCGGCACCGCCGAGCGCACTGCCATCTACTACTCCATGGGGATCACTCAGCACACCACCGGCCACGACAACGTACGGGCCATCGCCAACCTGCAACTGCTGTGCGGCAACATCGGCATCGAAGGGGGCGGCATCAACCCGCTGCGGGGCCAATCCAACGTGCAGGGCGCCTGTGACATGGGGGCGCTGCCCAACTGCCTGCCCGGCTATCAGAAGGTGGCCAACCCCGAAGTACATGCCCGCTTCGCCGCCTGGCAGCAGCCAGACTTACCGCGCACACCGGGCCTTACCCTCACCGAGACCATAGATGCCGCCTGCGCGGGCAGCATCAAGGGGCTCTATGTTATGGGGGAGAACCCGGTGCTGAGCGATCCGGACCAGCATCACGTCATTGAGGGGCTCAAGCAGCTGGAGTTTCTGGTGGTGCAGGATATCTTCCTCTCGGAAACCGCCCAGCTGGCCGATGTGGTGCTCCCCTCCTGCTCCTTTGCCGAGAAAAGCGGCCACTTCACCAACACCGAGCGGCGGGTGCAGCGCATCTCCCCCGCCCTCAAGGCGCCGGGTGACGCGCGGGAGGACTGGTGGATCATCCAGCAGATTGCCAATGCAATGGGCGGCGACTGGCGCTATCAGAACGCCCAGGAGATCACCGCCGAGATCTGCCGGGTCACCCCGCAATACGCCGGCATCCAGTGGGACAAGGTTGGAGCACAAGGGCTGCAGTGGCCCTGCAACGACGCGGCGCCCGAAGGCACTCGCCTGCTCCACGGCAAGCAGTTCACCCGTGGCAAGGGGGAGATGGTCGCCACCCCGTTCCGCTATGCCGCCGAACTGCCCGACGAGACCTATCCCATCGTGCTCACTACCGGCCGCCTGCTGGAGCAGTTCCACACCGGCACCATGACCCGCAAGACCAAGGGGCTCGACAAGCTGGCTGGCCCGCGGGTGATGATGAGCGTGGTGGATGCGCAGCGGTTGGGCATCAGCAACAGCGAGCGGGTGAAAGTCACCAGCCGCCGCGGCCATATCGAGCTGCCCGCCTTCGTCACCAAGCGGATGCAACCGGGCGTGGTCTTTATCCCGTTCCACTTCGCCGAAGCCCCGGCCAACCGGCTCACCATCAATGCCACCGACCCCCACGCCAAGATCCCCGAGTTCAAGGTAGCTGCGGTGCGCATCGACAAGCTGGAATCCTCATCGCAAGCTGGAGAGCTATCCATGCAGAAGGAGCCAGCCAAGCCAGACATCGAGGTTGCCTGAGGGGAATAGCAAAACCTGCGTAGCCGCCTGCCGGGAGGGTTGGCCCGCAGGCCTTCCTCCTTGGTGTTGCAATAGCAAAAGAGGGGTATGAGAAGGGGCCACCAACCAAAAAACACAAAGGGTTAGCTTCGCCCAGAAGCTAACCCTTTGTGTTTTTTGGTGCCGATAAGGGGAATCGAACTCCTGACCTTCGCATTACGAAGTCAATAAACTCACGTTTAATCCTGTCTTGATAAATCCAACAAATAAATGCATTTACATTGAATTCAATAACTTAAGCACACATCAAATTCACTCTTGTCCAACGACATACAACCCTATACGATGCCAAATGTGGTACCCAGTGTGGTACCCCAATACGAGGTTTTAGGATGATTTCTCAAGATCGACAAGTCGCGGCAGCAGAGCTTAAAGAAGGTGCAACCGCAACCCGATTTGCTATCAGCTCTAAACATGGTAACGGGTTATCACTCGAGGTTCGGGCCGGTAAGCAAAAACGCTTCGTGTATAGATTTAGGCTCCTTGGCAAGCAACAAACCATGGTACTTGGACTATACCCTGCGATGGGACTTGCTCAAGCTCGTGAGCGACATTGTGTTGCGGTGGGGCAAGTCAAACAGGGCATCGATCCCCGTCAGGTTGTTGCAGAAGCTAAACAAAAGAACGAACAGATGCTCGTGCTTGATGAACTGTTTGAGCAATGGCTTAGCCACAAAGCCAGCGTAAAACGCCGTGATGGCGTTCGATCAGAGATTAGCCTCCGAACCGTCACTGATTATCGTCGAATCTACCAAACACACTTGCAAAAGGTCCTTGGTAAATATCGAATTTGCGATATCACCATGGCCGTCCTCCACCAACACTATCAGAAGCTACAGAAGGTCTCTCTGGAAGGGCTTCGCAAAGCAATGGGGATAATGAACCAGGTGATGGAGGAGGCTATGCGACGACAGCTTATCGAGATGAGCCCCACGTTGGCACTCAAACCCAAAGTGTACAATGCGACCCCCAATCCACCTCGAGAGCGTTGGCTACCAATCTCTGAATTACGAGCCTTATGGCATGCATTAGAAGAGGGCGTTGAAGGTGGCGGAGCGTTAACAGCTGGTGGTCGTGGCATTGCTACGACTTCTGTTCTTTCTGGAAGTGTCGCCAATGCAATTAAAATCGTCATATTGAGCGCGGTTCGTCGAGGTGAAGTGATATCGATGCAGTGGGCACACTTGGATGGTGATCGCTGGACGATTCCGGAAACCAAAAATGGGCGCCCGCATGTGGTGACCTTGTCGCCTTTGGCTCGGGAAATCATTTCAGAACAGCGAATGATAACCTCCTCTACCAGTCCGTATGTGTTCGAATCGACGACGAAGCTGGGTCATGCTATCACAGGTGACGCACTTATGCGCGCCCTTGACCGGCTACAGAAGCGTAAGCTGGCTGAACTTGAGCCTTTTAGCATACACGACCTGCGGCGCAGTGTTGCAAACTGCTGTGGTATTGAACTTGGTGCAGGACCTCTAGAGATAGAGCATATGCTGAACCACCAAATCAGTGACAAACTCCTGCGAACTTATCAGGCGGGCGCTTTACGTAACCCTGAAAAACTTAGGAGTTTATTTCTTCGGTGGGGGGATATTGTGAAACATCAAATAGCCCAACATGAAGTAGAAAAATCACCTGATGTTATGGGGAACGTAATCCAAGGGACATTCGGTAAACGCTGAGTTTTCAGCTCGTTCAGACCCAAGAAGGAAGCGGCCATCGGCCGCTTCCTTCTATGAGCCCGTTTAGCCTGATATGCTACGCAGCCACCTGATGGGCATACAGCTGATGCGGCGCCTTCCCTGGCCATTAGCCTTGCCCATAAGCTGGTCTGTCGTAGGTGATCCTGATAGACCAGTGTGATCCACAGCAACGTTTGTTTGCCACCGCTGGTGATGTTGTCTGGAAACCTGGCTAAGCCAAGCAGCAATCATTAATAACGCCACATAATTTATGTAGCATAAAGAAGACCGCGGTTTGAAGCCTGTGTCAGGTGATAACTTTCTTGAAAAACGCCAGATTGTACACTCTTAGATCTCAACTTTATATTCTTCTGTCTGGAATACACTTTTTCTTACCACAACTCTCGGCTGACGCCGAATAAGATTGGATTCATCATAAGTAATCATACAACCAGGCGAGGCTATCATTTCATCCGCAATCTCATCTAGATATTTAAATACCCCTTCACTAAGATGGTCAGACTGATACGGTGATAGGATATAATCATAGATAGACAATACGATATTATTCATCATTGCCAAGTCATTCAAAAATACTCTAGCGACCTCTTGCAATACATTGTTTTCCCCTTGCTTGTTATGGATACCACGATACATTTTGAAATCTAGCTGTCCTTTCCTTAATTGATGCCATACCCAGTAGACAGGCTGAGACAACGTGGTGTGCACGTCACAAAAATCCACGTTTACCGAGATCTGATTGTGCTCCAATATCTCTTGGTTCATCGAGGGGTCTCCCATTAACCATGCGTTTCGCTCCCTACACCAGTATTCAATCAAAATTTGCTCTGGGTAAATATCTTTACTGAAGTAAGTGCAATAAGCATACCGCAGTCGAGAAGGGATTTTTTTGTACCTCATCATATCAAGCGCCATGCTAGATATAGTTAAACAATGCCCGATGATCTTATGCTCAAAGGGAATCGGTTTTATAATTGATTTTACTCCAGAACTATACAACCTATCCAATATAATTTCAGGTTGATTGACATCTATGTCGCGATACCTATCAGGGCTTATTTTGTATTTATTAACCCCTTTATAATGCTCTACAATATTCCTTGCCAAAACAAATATTTCACCTACAGATAATGGGATGTCATGATAATAACCATCATACTTTGTCACCTTGCGCTCATTAAAGAGTGACTGAGTTACTTCATAGTTCAAAATAATTTCCTTTTTAATTTGTCTTTGTGTAATTTGCTCATCAGGCTCATTACTAAGATGCAAAAAAAAATACTTCATTGAAGTGACTAGTTGGCCAAATCGGGAAATTCTTCCCACTCAGTAGGGCCGTTTATTTTCGAGGCCCATCAGCAATCACTGTGACAACAGAATTGTCGAAAAACTGGAACCATCCCGTAAAATGAGAGCCTGTGCGATATACTCCACTCCAGTCACAGGTTAGCTCAATCTGAAACTGTGCCGATTCTTCACTTACCCATGTGAGTTTTGCGGCACTAAAATCCTGAAACAACAAGGTGTGAGGATATAGCGCTTTATAAAGAGCTTCTTTAGCTGAAAAAACAAGAGTGATGAGCTGCGGTTGAGCAAGTGCACAATCACCTCTAGCGATAGAACTCCATTCGGCTTCAGATACAATCACACTCATTAACTTGGCACATTGATCAGCCGTGAATATCGTTTCAGTATCAATACCTACAGCCTGATAGTGATCGTGCTCACAGACTGCCGACACCGCTAATGCCCGTGTGTGCGAAATGGACCCACGGTAACCCGAAGGCCATTTGGGAAGTCGATACTCTCCTATTGGGAGAGCGAGTTCTTTACACCCAAGAAAGTGGAGTGCACGTCTAGCAGCCAGCCGGCCAGCAAAGTACTCGGCTTTTCTTTTTGGTATCGCTCTTGTGAGAGACGTTGGGTATTCCACACCTGACTCCAAGAAAAGTGACTGATCGAAATACTTGAGATCGAAGGCATTGAACCATAAGACCAAATGCCTAAACAGAGGAGAAACGACTTTCTGGCTGGTTTTAAGAAATTGAGGCATGCGTCATTCCTTAACCAAATAAGTGGCACGTATTGAGAAAGCCTGAGGCGTATCAAGACATCAAGCTTTCTTAATCTACTTATGGCGTGGTGGGAGAGAGCTGTTGATGCTTGAGCAAGCGCTGTAAGACCAGTGGCTGCACGAGCGTGAGGGCTAACGCACAGGTTGCCAATATCCCAAGGTTGTGTAGCTGTTGCTGCTCTTCTACCAAGATATAGGACGAGAGGATGGCGGCTAGACCACTAAATACATGTTGACAGATACTTTGAAGAGACATAAAAGCCGCTCTTACGTGGGGAGCTGGGACCGTTGTATTAACTGTGGTCGCGACAATAGTTCGCGTTGCCGTCAACGCCATAAATGCGGTAAAAATAACCAAAGGTGGTAAGGCAGAGGTATGCATAAAACCGTCGACAATCACAACAAAGATGCCTACAGCGAGACCGGCTACGACGGAAAACGCTCCCATATTGTCGACCATGCGGCCAAAAATCTGCAGCGCGATCACGCTGGTCACTCCCCCGATTAGGTAATACACACTTAAATCATCCCGAGCGACACCGGCGTTGAATTGAAGCCAGACGGCTAGATTCGGTACCAGAAGAAACGTACTAAATACTGCCAAGCCTAACGAGGACATCGCCAGTAACACCCGGCGATTTGCCATTAAAACCAGCAGAGACACATCAGGCGATGTAGACGCCCTTTCCTGAAGGTGCCCCTTAAGGCTTGGCAGCAACACCGCCACCACTGTGGTCACCAACATCCCTGAGACGCCAACTACGTAAAAAGGCGTGAACCAGTCATACCAACTTGCTAGCTTAAGGCCCAAAGGCACGCCCGCAATCGCGGCAATGGAAAATGCCCCCATCACGGTGGCCATGGCTCGACCACGACGCTGTGGGGGGACACAGTCTGTGACAATGGCCAGCGCAATAGCAATTAAAGGACCAGCAAAGAAACCAGCAAGGATACGGGTAAACATCAAGCTTTCCATATTCCAGGCATGTGCGCACAGCAAGGTAGCTACCGATAGTCCACTCAACATGACTAACACTACCCGTTTACGATCAAACCTATCGATATACTTAGCAACCAGTAAGGAAGAGACGGCGGCAGCTAAGGTGTAACCTCCACCAATATAGCCGATACTTGCCGCTGATATATGTAACGCACTTGCAAGATCGGCCCCGAGTGGCATAACTATCATAAAATCCACCGCATTGATCAACTGAATAAGCGCCATCAACCAAATCACTTTCCTCTCAAGCACGAATGAGTCGTTCATGTATATCTCCATTTTTACGACCTATTGGCCGTTGGACGTTCCTATGAGTCGGAAATGACTCAGATTAAAATCATATGCAATCAAGTTCATTTATCAGTTTATTGAACGATGGCCGTTCAAAGATTTCGTACAGTTCTAAGTTAGGATACAGTTCAAGCATATCGATATGAAAGGAAATTGCTTGTATCGACGTTAAACCCTTTTCAAAGAAGTTGTCGTCCTTTGACATCAGAGTTATGTCGACATATTGGCTCAAAATCTCACCCACAGGATGAGATGACAGCGCTGATGACTCGCTATTTATTTCAAAAACACTACCCTTAGTCGCTTTACTTAAAAGCTTAATGCTCATGTCTTCAAGCCGGTTTGCGTCAACTTTACCGCTCAATGTATAAGGCAATTCAGGGATGGTGAAAATATGATGTGGGATCAAATAGTAGCTTAATTTTGTCTCGAGAAATGCTCTAATAGTCGTCTCAGCTAACCCATTGCATTCTACCCACCCAATCAGTTTTGAAGAATCCGATAGCTCATCATGAATGGCAATGACTGCAGAACCCGACACCCCCTCTATCGCTTCAAACGCATCTGTCACTTCTGTTGGTTCTACTCGAAATCCATTGATTTTTATATACCCGCCTTCTCTGTGAAGAAAATTTATGATACCTTCATCATCCACATAACCAACATCATTTGTATCATACATTCGTATATTCACCCCCCCGACAAGTACGTCTGTAAATTTCATTGACGTCAACTCAGGGTTATTAAAATAGCCCAGAGCAAGACCATCTCCAGAAATATATATACGACCTATCTCACCTTGGACGCACTCTTGTTTAAGCTCGTTTAACACAAAAATATCAGTGTGAGATATGGGGCGTCCAATACGCGTATCCCCAGCTTGCTGAATAACGTGCGCACTAGACCAGACGGTAGTCTCTGTTGGTCCATACACGTTACACAACCAATCACTTCGTTCAAACAGCGATGAAGATAACTGGGGCGATAGAGACTCTCCCCCCACTAATACTTTTTGGAATCGCCACCCCTTGTCTATATATCCCAAGAGCCCCTTAAAAAGAGAAGGAGTGGCTTGATAGACAGAAGGAGACCAACGCATTACTTGTCTTGCAACCTGTTGAGGTGAGTAGATCTCTTGATCTGTTAGTAATATTAACGTTCCACCACACGACAATGGAACTGAGTATTCCAAGAAAAAAATATCGAAGGAAATTGACGTAGATGATAACCATGTCTGTTCGGGCTTGAATGCAAGCAGCGAGCAAAAATACTCAATTAAGTTAGCTGCCCCTACATAGCTTACCATGACAGCCTTAGGAGCGCCGGTAGAACCAGATGTATATATGCGATAGGCCTCTTGAGATGTGCTTGAGAGACTATCCTGCTCGAAGGTGGCTTCGGACTGAGACAGCCTGTTGATATCAATTGTTTTTTGGAATTGGCTTATTCTCGCGTTGCTGATATACAAGTAGTTGGCTTGAGAGAGGATATGTTCAATTTTCTCACTTGCGGTTCTTGGATCAACTGGAATATACGGTATACCAAGATAATGGCATGCTAACAGCGTGGCAATGAGCTGCTCATCTCGCTGTAAGCAAATTACCACTCCGTCGACGTTATCATCGTTCTCAGACTGAATGCCAACAGCGATCCTCTTTGCCTTTTGTTGGAGTTGATAATAAGTAATTGAAGTTTGATTGGTAATGAGCGCAATACTCTCAGGGGATGTTTTCGCGACAGAATCAAATTTATCGATAAATGTAGAATTCATTACTCTTTCATCTATTTTGTTTTTTGCAGTTCAAACAAGACCTTGTCTATATTTATCATAAAACTAGACATAAGACTTGCCACCATTTCCTTGGAGTAGCGCGCTTGATTGAACATCATCTCAACTGCGAGCCCCTCTTGCTCTGGTACAAGATTGACAGTCAGATTGCCATACACTGGATGGAAGCGCATGGAATGTTCAGGAAGCGTAAACTCTCGATATTTTATAGTATTCCCTTTGTTTTGGTTCTGATACATAAACAAAATGTCATAAACCTCTTGACCGTTTCTCCCTAACAGGGACGAAACTCTATCTAAAGGCACGTGGGCATGAGGCAGGCACGTTTTAAGTGCCTCATCCGTCTCATTCAGGATCTCGCAGAATTTCCCAGATCCACAATCGACGACAACAGGAACATTGTTCATGCGACAGTCAATCACGGCCCTATCGGATTCAGACCGATTGGCCAGCGTTATTCCTGTGCAAACAACGGCGGTATCTAGAAATTCTGATAATGTTGCATTAAAAACAGCATAGAGCACGACAAAAGCAGGCTTCTTATGAGTTCTAGCAATATTCTGAACCCTTGAAATCTGGTCAGATGAAAGACGAGAGACCACAGTGCCGCAGATCAATTCCTTAGAGCTTAAAGATTTGTGGGGATCGACCGGTAATGCCGTCTGTGAAACGCCACTCAGAGAGTTCTTCCAGAACACAAGGCTTCCGTTGGAGATGCCAAGCTCTATGTGCTTAGGAATATGGATGCTATTTAACGGACTGTTTTCTTCGCGCACCTCAGACAATACTGCCAACAAGTTGTGTAAACCCGTCCCATCGATCGCAATGTGATGAAAATTCACCACCAATAACTTTTTAGCCCCGTGACGTAACGTCGTGACTCGACAAAGTGGCCCCATATCAAGATCAAATCGTTGCTCATACACGGCCTGCAGCGCTACCTCCAACGCCGTTTCAGCAGATATCTCCAGTGATACCGTTTCAACGACCTGTGTACGTTTAGCGGCCAGTGTAATGCCCTCTTTGCTTATTTTGTATTGGTGATTGAATTGAGGGAGTTGCGCAAGAATTGTATCCAATGTTTTCGTAAAATCTTCTACCGGGAACGCCTTCGTAATCTCGACACATACCGGAACATTGTATTGACTTCGGTCGCCCCGCTGCAGTTTTTCCAATAAATAAAAACGCTGCTGATAAGGTGACAACAAGCCATATGAACGAACATTGTCACTCATTGGTTGGCAATCCAATACTGGCTGAGTAGCAGATAGCGGTTTCTTGGCAATCGCATTCGCCAAGGACTCAGGCGTTGAGTGCTTATAGATTATTTCTGTCGTGACATCAATGCCGAGCTCTGATTTGAACAATGCGAGTAGCTCTACAGCTGTCACAGAATCGCCATACAGATCGAAATAGTCACTGTTTGGGTAAACCTCATCCTCCCCAAGCACTTGCTGGTAGAAAGACAAGATATGAGGCAATAATGAGGACGGTGTAAAATGTGTCTGCTCTACAGAGGAGGGCTGCCTTATCGCCCCCTTATCACAGCTGGTATTTTTTGTTGTTTCAGTTTGAGAGAAGAATGAATACTCTCGGCCCTGTGCCTCCTTGTAGGTCGGTTTTTTCAGTGTTTGAAAACCTGATTTACCGTAGCCTTCGATCACTATGTGCGCGTTGGTTCCACCCACGCCCATCGAGCTAATGGCTGCAAGGGAGGGCTTGTCAGGAGCCAACGGAATATTGTTAGACGTATACAATAAATTCTGTTTCTCCGTCTCGCTAAGTAATTCATTGAGCTGAGAAAGATTAGATGTACCGGGGTAAATCCCTTGCTTAAGTGCCAACACAGACTTGATCAAGGAAGCGATGCCCGATGCCCAGAAAAGATGCCCGATGTTCCCTTTGACCGATCCCACAATCACCGGGGATAACGTGTCGTCCGCAGCGTAACTGTTCATTAGTTTGCTGAATGCCTGAACTTCCATTGGATCGCCCACTACCGTCCCCGTTGCATGGCATTCGATGAACTGCAACTGACGAGGGTTGATGGCCGAATGACTATAGATTTGAGACAGCAATTGCCACTGACCGTTGACCGAGGGAGCTGCATAACTTGTCTTGTTCGCTCCATCATTATTACTCAACGCATTCGTAATCACAGCATGGATAGTATCCCCATTCTCTTCGGCATCTTGAAGGCGTCTGAGAATGACGACGCCGCCCCCATCGGAGGGAACCGTGCCATCCGCACGATGATCAAAAGGTCTGCACACGCCTGTTTGAGAATAAATGGACCCAGGTTCATACTTATAGCCCACCTCCAATGGATAGGAGATATGTACCCCTCCGCAAATTACGGTGTCACAACGCTTTGTTTGTAACATCCAGCAGGCTTCTACAATAGCGGTCAATGATGAAGAACAGGCGGATTGAAGATTGAAGCACGGACCATGAAAATTAAATATATGGGCTACGCGGGTAGCCATGAAATCGCAACCCTTATTGAGGTTAAGGAGCAGAGAATTAGGTGGTTCAACCTCACCGACAGCGACACTTTTTTGCAGTTGATCGTGGTAGGTGTTATTGCTGCCCTGCGTCGCTATCACGGCAACCGTGCCCAGCTTGTCCGGGTCATGCTCGCCATCAAGCAGTGCCGAGTCGACAAGTTCGATGAACTTTCTCAGCTGCGGATCCATGACCAACGCTTCCTTCTCAGAAAGACGATAACGTTGCGCATCAAACATTTCTGGATCCGGGCACTGTCCCTTCGACCTGGTATGTCCATCTGGATCAGTATATGACTGATAGGATACCCGTCCATTACATAGGTTATCCCAAAACTCATGATAGTCGTTGGCCCCAGGAAACAATCCTGACATTCCTGTCACTGCAATCTTATATTTCATTTTTCTGCCTCGGTAACAACCATGTCGAAGACAATCGCCTCTGAAATAACAGGGCTCAGTTTTTCATTAATGAACTCTTGGTGATAATCATTAATCTGATACGCATCTCTGTC
This sequence comes from Aeromonas sp. R2-2, assembly GCF_040908355.1. Lineage (NCBI taxonomy): Bacteria > Pseudomonadati > Pseudomonadota > Gammaproteobacteria > Aeromonadales > Aeromonadaceae > Aeromonas > Aeromonas sp. R2-2. The sequence goes on from NZ_JBFODQ010000049.1 coordinate 20,827, forward strand.
ATTTTTTGAACTAAACTCCATAACAAATGCAGACTCAAAACCAGAATTGTTCACATTGTCACGATCATTCATCCCGTAGCTGTATTTCTTTATCTCCGGTATTCTATGTTTCAATTCACCAAGCTGCTGAAGCAATCCTAAGGCTTGCATTTTAGACACCGACGCGTTGAACTTGAACAAGATAATATGCTTATACATGCTGTTCTAAAAACTCCCGAATGAATTCTGCAATTTCATCAACATGTTGTCCTGTGACCAATCCAATATGGTCAGCTTTTATTTTCCTGAGCATCGTTAAATTAGTCACCGGCCAGTTATTGTTGGCCTTTTTTAATGATTCAAATTCATTGGAGATTGTAGAGTTCTGAATCTGCACGAGAGAAGACGTCGCTACGATGTTTAGTAAAGGCAACTGTAACTTGGGGTCCCCAAAAGTTTTAACCATACCTCTCTCTATATCAAATAATGATTTTAAATCCTCCCTTGCCTTTTCATCTCCATTAATAGAGTGTGAAAAATAGCTAAGATCCATAAAGTAAGCAAGACATTCATCCGTAAAAAGCACTGAGCTTTGCTGAGAGTAAAGAACTGAGTCCAATAATAAATTCCCCTTTATCGGAAGCTTGCCATTTAATTGCTCCGTTATTTTTAACGCTAGTAACCCACCTAACGACCAGCCGCCAATGAAAATTGGTTTTGTTTTGTCAGATATCCTTTCCAGGATTTCATTGGAATACATTTCAGCGAGTTTATCTATTGAGCAAATCTTATTCTTATTATAAAGGTTGTATGAGTCAACCCCGAGCACCTCAATGTCACCTGCAATACTTTTTGACAACGAATTATATATTTCCACACCTGAAATAGATGCGTGAACCAATATAATTGTTGCTCGTATTTCACCAAGAGGCTCATAGAGAGGTTTTATCAGAGAAGAAGCTACTTGGGTTCCTATTAATCTGTTCAATTCTCTCAACTGCACACTAAACACATCATATTTTTCAACCCAGTCCATAGTTAGAGAAAGGCCAAGTGAGGAATTGATATCTGTGACCAGTGATAGTGCGAGGATAGAATGTCCCCCCAAGTCGAAAAAACTATCTTCCAATTCTATCGAGTCAAGCATAAAATTATCGAGCCATATCTTACGCAAGGACTCTTCGAAACTAACAGTATTGTCTATAATTTCTTCGAACGGTGCTGAGTCAACTTTGGTTTGTGGCTTTGAGTGGGATTCGAGCGTAACGACACGCTTGGCATCAATTTCGCTGGAGCCGATCGCAATAGCTTTCCCCGTGTACTCCTTTAGACACAGGTCCAGTGAATGACCGACAACACCTGAGCGTAATGTAACGGCAATTTGATCGCACAGCTCGGTAAGTGATGCAACAGAAAATGTCTTAATACAACGCTTCCCCACCGCACGCCTTGCCAAGGTATACGCCACATCTTCCAGTGAATGTGATACGTTTTGTAATTCATCTTGAAGCTGAATTAACAGGTGCTGTAGACGTACATCATTGTCTGCACCAATCATAACGACGACTGTCTGCGACGAGCTTTCTTTGGCCAATGACGAGGACTCTTCACAACGAATAACCAACGCACAGTTGGTTCCACCAATCCCTAGAGAATTCACCAAGCCTGTTAAATTATCCTTTCGACGGCTTTCTGTAGGAACGTAGAAGGGTGTCCGTGCCAATTGTAAACTCGGATTCAGCAATGAGAAATTGGCTGCCGGGTATATCTTATGTTTCCACACTTGCAGTACAGACTTTAACAAGCCAGCATGACCGGCAACAACATCCAGGTGGCCTATATTGGCCTTGACAGACGATAGTGCTGTGTTATTGGTGGCAAACTCGTTACTCATAAAGGCTTTTTTAAGTGCCGCAACTTCCAATACATCCCCAATGACGGTCCCCGACCCATGGCCTTCAACGAAATGGATGTCCTGAGCGTCCAAGGCAGATTTCTCTAGCACTCGTTGGATGTTTCTTGCGATTCCGCTGGTTGAAGGCGCTGTATAACTTGATTTCGATCTTCCATCGTTGTTGATGCTGCTCGCGGTAAGCACACCATACACCGTGTCTTTGTCACTGCGCGCTTTAGCAAGGGCTTTGAGTACAAACACCACGGAACCAAACCCAGGTACCATGCCATCTGCAGTATTAGAATAAGAGGCTAAAAAACCGCTCTTCGACAAGTTCATGCCAGGTTGGTATTGATACCCGGAATGGAGAGGGTATGGCAGACAAGCGCCGCCAGCGATGGCCATGTCACAGTCTCCAGTCGTGAGCCCTTGCATCGCCATGTGGATAGAGAGTAAGCCACTAGAACATGCCGATTGCACCCCTACGGCCGGACCTTGCAGGTCAAACAAATATGCGCAGCGCAACGACTGCTGTTCTTTGTTTGAACCAATCTCTATCTCAAAGGGATCGTACTTATCCAATGTCAATTGGCTGTCTGAAAGAAAAGACGTGTAATGGCTATCAGAAGATGAGGAGTAGACACCGACGTTCAGCGGACAGCGTGTCGGGTTGTAGCCAGCATGTTCCAATGCTCGCCATGCGCATTGAATGAACATACGTTGTTGAGGTTCAATAATGTAGCTGTCACGTAGTGACATCCCAAACAGGTCATAGTCAAACTGATCAACTCCCTGCACATAGCCCGCTCGGCTGACCCACCCCTCACGATGATCGTTGGAGAAAAAAGGGTCGCTCAACGCATCTTGACCTGATTCCAACAACGCGTCCAGCTCTTCCATATTACTTGCACCAGGCAAGAGAAAAGAGAAGCCAGTGATCGCTATATCCATTTTATTTTACCTGTTGTCATAGGCATAGAATGTAAATTCTATGCCTAGGTTATCGGCTTATGCTGATTGCTGTTTTAACCAAATTTCGCTGTACATTTCGTCATCGACCATAAACCACAGCTCTGCGACTTTCCCACCAACAAATCGTTTCTCTACCATAATTTCAATATCACGGGGTTGTCCTTCACCTTTCAGCGTAGCCTGGCGATTAAGGCGGGCATATGTGCGGTCACCGACGGCAAAAATCGATTCTATCGAAGTTGAGATCGATGCGTGTTTTCCAACAAATTCAGCCATCCCCCCTTTCATCTGTTCAACTTTCAACGTTGTGCCTTTAAAATGGCACTTCGCATCTTCATGATAATAGTCATTGACGACAGGGCAATTGCCCGTATCAAAAATATCTGTATACAGTGACTTCACAATGCTAATGTTTTTCAGCTCAATCTCATTGTATTCAGCCATAACGTACTCCATTCATATAATGCCCAGTATCGGGCGGGTTGGAAAAAAGTGAATTATAATCACCACTCGAAAAACAAGTCTATCGCCCAAAAACGCTGACGATTTATAATTAAATTGCATCAATGTCAGTGATAGCATTGCAGCTTATTCATTTTATTTCACCACACAAAGCGAAATAAAAAACGTCAAACATTCATCTTGGTTGCCACTAACGAATCCACACCCTGCAATGTTCCTGCAGTATAAAGGTCTAGTAGATTTACTTTTATATCAAACTGCTCGTTCAGGCGATGACAAAACGTGAGCATAGATAGAGAGTCAAAGCCAAGATCAAACAGACCAATATTGAGCTGCTGAATAGGCCTATCCAACACCTGTTCAGCGACACTCTTAACCGAAAGTCCAACTGGGTCGCATTGAAACATCTCTAGTTTATTTGTCGCCATATTAATTATAAGTTTGACATCCACTTTACCGTTCAAATTAAGTGGCCATTGAGTGTTTTCTATAAAAAAATCCGGGAAAGAAAAATGACTCAATTGAGATCGCAATCGAGCAATGATCGTATCCAGCCCTACAGAGCCCCCCTGTATTTCGAGCAAAGCCACAAGATGACCTTTCCATATAAAGCACAGGGCTTTTACAACAGATTTATCGCATTCTATTGTCTTTTCAATATCATCGAGTTCAACCCGATGACCATTTAGTTTAACTTGGCGGTCATGTCGCCCCAGAAAATAAAACTCTTGGTCCGATGTACACTCGACGATATCACCGGTGTCGTAATAACGAATACCCTCAATCATTGTGTACACTCTCTCGGTTTCAACGGGGTTATCGTGGTAGCCCACGGATAAACCTTTCCCCGTCACATGTAATCTACCGATACCGGTTCTACAGTATTTCCCTGAGTGTTCATCTAAGAGAAGATAACCAACCCCCTCAACCAGCTTTCCTATTGGAATCCGTTTCTCACGTTTCAGTTTATGGAGGTCTAACTTCGCAACAGTTGTGAAAACTGTATTTTCAGTCGGACCGTAACCGTTGTACAGTTGTGTACTTGGTGAACATTCCAAAAACGATACCGCAGAGTGTAAATCAACTTTATCTCCACCAACAATTAGATGTTTCAGACATGCTAAAGCTCGGCAATCACCGGACGACATATGACTACTGAAAAGGCCGGCAGTCATCCACATACACGATACCTTGTATTGTTCAATGACATGAAGAAGATGGTCATCATCCAACACTATCATCTTATCCAAAAGCAGCAATGTGCAGCCTGAAAGTAAGGGAGTAAAGATTTCGAAAGTAGACGCATCAAAAGACAGTGACGAATAAGACGCCACAACGTCTTCACTACTTAAGGAAATAAAAGAAGGACGATATAATAAATTAAGCACAGAGCTTGCTTTGACCAGAACCCCTTTGGGCTCTCCCGTTGAACCTGATGTATACATAATTGACATCACACCTTGCTTTTGATGGCTAGGAAGTGCCTGCATGTGCTCATGATTCAACAGGGTGTGTGAGACAAGCTGTCCAGTATCTAAACACACATCATTAATCACTCGAACCTGAGAGAACTTTGATGCTATCTGAGTCAAGAATGAATGGGGTCTATCGCTATCAACAGGTATAAATGTAATGCCACAGTCTATGGCGGATAACATCAGCGTGATGGCTTTTAGTCTATCTGCGACATTGATAATGACAGCCGTATCACTATGTGAAATTTCTTTGTTGCAAACGTCGATAAAGTGGCCTAACTCTGTATAAGAATACGCTTTGTTATTAAAAATAATCGCTTTTTTATGCCCATAGCGCCCTCTCACCGACCGAAGCAAACTTTTCAAGTCAGCATTACTCACCAATTTACTCCTCTTACTTTTCAACTATTTATGATGCTCGAATGCGTTATCCATATTTAGGATGGTACGCATTTGCAAATAAGGTTTAGAGAAAAAATTTTATTTCGACACAAATATAATCTTGTCATAACATTAATGAATCCAAATAAATTTCAGAGCAAAGCCAGATTCATTTAATGTGTAATAAAATGAATTTTTTATCGCTTATGTTTTGCTTAGCACGGATGAAAACCGAGCTCACTAAATGTTTAACTTTATTTCTATCTAACTTTGAATTTGGTAGTTTAGGTAATGAGTCAAAAACGGCAAAAACATTTGGCATCATATATTTGGGGAGCAACTCACCTAATATTGATATACATTCATCAGGATTAATCAACAACGTATCTTCGTATGAAAGAACCAAATAGTCTTTGTTATCATCCGTATGTTTGTGCAAAAAAACATCACCAAGGTTAAGTTTTTTCTTTATATTTTCAGCAACATCTTGAAGGTGCACTCTAAATCCATTCAGTTTTACTTCGTCATCTGAACGCCCAAGAAAATAGAAAATCCCATCATGGCCGACTTTAACAATATCATTAGTGCAGTAGTATTTTTCATCATCAACTAAAATAAACTGGTTATCAACTTGCGACTGATTAATATAACCTTTCATGACTTGCTTACCAGATATAAATAGCGTCCCCTCTCCAAAATTTGAGAAGCCAGAATTTGTTCCGATTAAGTAATTAGTACCATCAAATGGCTTACCAATACTGATATCACCCACTAGGCTATCGATGGTGATCTCGGAAGAAAAGCAGCACATTGTCCCTTCTGTCGGGCCATACGCATTGATGACCTTCAGACCAGGTATGTTTTCTAGCAATTTTCTGATGGACTGTCCGTGAGGCTTTTCAGCACCAAAAAGAATCTGGTTTAGAGATCTAAGTTGTTCAAAACCTGTCGCATTTTTGAGCTGTGGCAACAGTATCTCTAGCACTGATGGAACACAGCTAAATCTGGTGATCTGATATTTTTCAATTATTTTCGAAAAAATTTCTGGTATGAACGGAGATTTGTATAAGTAGACCGAGTGTCCATACAAAGGGGGTATAATACTATCGAGTATGGTCATGTCGAAATACAATGGGCCAATCGATAAATATTTTTCTGACCTCTCACTTACGAACCTAGGATATAACGCATCTAAGAATGCATTTAGGTTTCCGTGTGTTATTTGAACTCCTTTAGGCTTACCTGTCGAGCCGGAAGTAAAGATGATGTATGCAACGGTGTCTGCATCAACATCTGTCATATCAATGAAATAATCTTCGCTTGATGATCCTGACCTCCCCTTAGATACTATACACTTACTTGGTATTAAAAGGTCTTGTCTAAAGCTGTTCTCTTCATTTATATATGAATGTTCAGCCAAAATCATATCAGGCTGAAGATCTGACATAATCATAGCTAAGCGGCTTGTGGGTAAACTCTTATCTAGTGGACAAAATGAGACGCCTTTTAATAAGCATGCATAGAAAAGGGCATACTCTGAAAATGATTTATCCAATAATGATACAACTTTTTTTCCTTTAGTTATCCCCATTGATTCAAAGTAATTGGCAATAATAACAACTTCCAAATACAGCTGTGAGAAAGTTATTTTTTTCTCAAAATCATAATAAGCGACATCACTATTATTCTTAAACCTAAGAATCATCGATAATATGTTTTTTTTTGTCATCTCAAGCCTTTTTTTCGATAATTGCAGAGTACACCCAAGAGACCATTTTATCTAGCGTATCTAAGTGCTGTTCATCGCCAATATTACTACCAAATGACAGACCATATTCTCTGTTTATACTGTAAACAAACTTTAGAATATCTACCGAATCGAGAAGTTCTTTTAGTTTTACCTCTGAAGTGTTCTCTACGCCATCGCCGTATTTGTTTATTGAATTTAATTCATTTCTTAGTGCTTTTTCGATCTCAGTTCTTTCCATCTTTAAATATCCTATATCATTCGCCCTGTGATTCATCACCATGTAACAATAAAGTCAGTAGCACTATTAGCATGGATGACTAAGTTGCGAATGCTTTAGTTATTAAATATCGCGATTATGTGTCAACACAGAGTGAGCAATTGTTTCAATGTAATCTGTAATGGTTATATCCTCTGATAAATATGGCACAAATGTACGTGTCTGTTCATAGAGCAAGCGCGTACGTTTTGACAAACCAGCGGTGCCGCGTATGTCAATGGCCTGACAAGCACAAAGTAATTCGAACGAGACTACATATTTCAGATTTTTTAACTGCTCCCTAACGCGGCGAGCAGCAACCAGCCCAAAAGAAACAATATCTTGAAAATCTCCTGTTGTGCTAAGAGACTGTATTGACATTGGCATACAGGAAGCTCTGGACTCAGCAGTGATCGATGCGGTCATAAATTGTCCCCCCATCAACCCCAAACGTAACCCCGCATTTTCTGCGCACAGAAATGCTGGTAATCCGTTACTATTAGACTTATCCATGAATCTGTCGACTCGACGATTAGCGAGGTTCATCATCGTCACCAGCGAAATATTCAGGTGATCCATGGCCATGGAAACGTATTGGCCATGAAAATGGCCATTATGGAATACCTCTTCAGTAATTTGGTCAATCAACGGATTGTCATTTGAGGAATTCAACTCATTAGTCAACGTTTGTTTAATGTTCTTAAGGCTATCAGCAACTGGCCCAAGAATTTGAGGTGTACAACGGATCGAATACGCGTCCTCGATCTGATGGTTACTAGCTTTGACGCAACCATCCATTTCCTCAACGATCATCTTTTCGACTTCATGCTCGCTCACAGCCAACCCAGAGTCAGCCAATGTTTCCCATATGGTCGTGGCGACTTCAAGCTGCCCTAAATGCGGCTTCATTCGGTGCACTTCAGGTTCAAATGGCTTCGTTTTGCCGTGTAGTCCTTCAATCGACAGCGATGTGACGGTCAGGTACTTGTCGAATAATCGTTTCACTTCGTCATACAGTAGTGCCCCCAAGCCAACCATAGCTGAGGTGCCATTGATCAGAGCTAAACCTTCTTTAAAGCTGAGCGTCATTGGAGAAACCCCCGCTTTTTTTAGTGCCTCCAATCCACTCATCTGCTCACCTTTGTAACGCGCTTTCCATTGTCCTGTGCAAACCAGTGCAATGGCGGCTAGTGGTCCCAAATCACCACTTGTCCCTAGTGAGCCTTTTTCAGGGATACAGGGGACCACCCCTTGGTTATAAATGTCGATTAATTTTTTGAAGTTAATGATTGAAATGGCTGAGTTACCACGAGACAATGACACTATTCGTGCCAACATTGTGGCCCTTACCGTTGTATCGTCGAAATACTCACCCACATTAGTTGCGACGGCGTTAATTAAGTTATTCTGGAGCTCATGAGCTTTATCGAGAGGAACTATATAGTTAACGAACCCCCCCATACTCGTATTGACGCCATAAATAACTCTATCATCTGAAACCATCCTCTCTAGGATGTCGCGTGATTTTTTCACTCTATTAAAAATATCATCATCCAATGTGACCGGTTGATGATATTTCGCTGCGTGAGCGATCTCTTCCAAGGAGATATCTTTACCTGATGATATGTGGAAGCACGACCTATCAACTTGAGAAAAAATCTCCTCGCATGCGTTTTCAGACTCATTGCAATTCTTTTTAATAATATCCATATTCATCCATCAATCATTTTCAGGTAGGCTTGGTATATTTTATCTAACCGATACGAACAATTTATGTATCAATTATTAAGTTTTTATAAACATGTGACATAACGATAAAATATTTTTTAGATTCAGCAAATACTTAAAGACTCATTTTAATTAAAAATTTTGACTCCGCTATACGAATGTGGTGACAGTTTTTTAATATTAGATGCTGCATGCCGACACATTTACGCCATGATCGTATTAAAAGATGCTGTATCAATCTGAGTTTGACAGTAAAATACTACAAGATAGGATCGAGTGGTTGGTCTTGGTAAAGGCTTCGCAGTGATATACATACTTATCATCAAGAGAACTGATCATCTTTGTAACTAAATGGTAGCCGCACAAGAGCTCTCCTGCTTTCTGGATATGTAGGTCATTTAAACCAACTAAATAACCATTAAAATCAGGATTGAAATTGTTCTTTATATGAATGCCAGCTGCCTGAGCTAATGACTCAACAATCAAAGGCCATGCATTTTTGCAATACCTTTTATATACCTTCTCTTCAGAAAAATTCGCAGTAGCCATCATTTCATATGATGTCATGTTCTCAACGGTTTCAATAAATGAAAAAGGTGAAGTATGAGCCCCTCTCATAAAATCTAGCATTACTTGTAATCTCGCTGATAAGGATGAAAATTAGTGAACCCTTCAAATTCAAGATTGATACTGCTCATCTGCATTTTACTCTCATCGATACATTCAATGATCTCATCCACTAATTTAGGCTCATGCACATATTTCTTAAAATCAAAGTAGTCCCAGTAAAACAGCTCCACTTTATGTAAAGCTAAAACATCCTGTAGTGTCCTCCATACTAATCGTTCTAGCCCGCGTATTTTTTTGTACGAACGATGATGAATAGCATCGAGCTCTAAATCACCACGTCGGTACTTTTTCCATAGGTCGATAAAGAGATTGGATTTGTCTTTAGGAATGTTATCAAATTCGAAATCAATAAAGGTCTTAGTTTTGTTTTTTTCAACCATATCAATGGTGACTGTTGGATCCAAAATTTTCCATTTATTACTTGCATCGCACCAGTATTCAAGGACGATGTGTTCCACATAGGAATTGGGCTCAAAATATTCACACAGGCAGAATCGATATCGTGCCGGGATCGACAGCTCACGCATGATCCCGAGACATAACAATGAAATGGTTTGACAATTACCAATTATTTTCTTTTCGAAAGGATTCTCTGTTCTTAAATTCAGCCCTCGTCTCTTTACTTCTTGTAAAACTTCCGTAACCGTTCGTAGTTCATAGTCTTTATATCGGAACAGAGGGATTTTGTGAGCATTGATACCACTTTGATGTTCAATAAGGTTTCGACAACTTTTTGCAATACTCAGTAAAGAGTGGCAGTTGACATCGAGATGAGGCGTCGCGCCACCTAAGTCCGTAATATCTGATTGAGTCGAATAGTCGATCATATTATTTTTCTTTTATATAGCTGGCTTTGAGTACTTTGCCTGTGTCACTTTTGACAGTACAAATTATTTTGTCTAGTTGATTGTTAATTTTAACGGTAACTTTTTCGTTTGGTAGAACTGTTTTGTAAAACCGTGCATTATCAATCCCAGAAATACCCACCTCAATTATTTTCAATAGGTTATCATATATGGTATCTAACAACAGAACTCCTGGGACAACCGGATTATTAGGAAAATGCCCATCGAAAAATAGGCAGTCGCTGTTAAATAACATGGAAAATGATCCTTCAGAGGCTACATCAATAATAGCCCCATGTATATTTTTGTTGTTCAAAATAAATCGCCTGCAGGTTTCTGATATTAAATCCTAAAGAAGGACATTAATGGCAAGAAGACCGAGTTGTTTATCCACCGCCAATGAGATAAATACACGCCCTCCCCTTGAACTATGTTGCCAGTCAGCCTTTATTTGAGATGATGCATGCTCCTACATTGGAAGAAAGGTCAATGGATATGACTAACACGTTGCTCTTGATACCCATCGAAATCATCTCAGTTGCATCAACGATTTGTGTCATGAAGTCGGATGACAACCTTTTTTCCATCTTACTCTCAACGATGAGATCAGGGTGATATTTAGTCAACACACGTTTCACCCCATCCAGGATGTGACTGTCCGCCAATGCGTTTGATACAAGACAATATTCAATTTCATTAAAGCTAATACAGGCCTCTTCACAAGATTCGAGGATGAGCCGCGCCAAGATGCTATGAAACTTCTCATCATTCCTGAGCACCAATCCATTATAAGACGAGTGAACCATGCTTCTAACCCATGCTATTGGCGCATGCTCACAATTGGAAAGTTGCCCCCGGCTCGAAAGAAGAAGAGCCGCGCTGCCTTTAGCCATCAAATAGTCTGAATCAGCAAATAATTGATGAATAAGATTTTCTTGAACCTGGGTGACATCGTCACTTGAACAGGCAACCATGAAGTCTTGTGTATCACTTCGCAGAAGATCTACAGTATATTCTAACGCAGCAGTAGGACTGCATAACACCGTTGAGTGGCCACTAATCTTATGTGCTATGGATACCTGACCACAAGTTGCACTGACAATATGCCCAGGGAAGTGGCGTGCACTTGCATATTTTGGATCACCCTCATAGATCGATGTCAGGAAACTTTCTAGACAACGTTGTGGGCGTTGTGAGTTGCCAGTGACAACCCCAGCTCTGTCATTATTTTTTAATACTTGTTCAAAACCATTGACTACATCGCCTACCGATTCTATGCAATATTTTATTTCAGGTGAATCTCTTTTAAATCTCTTGTTTTGTAAATGAATCTTGCATTCATCCTTAACGACCCCAATTTTGGAGTCAATAACAGTTTTTTTCACTCCATCATTCGAACTTGCTTTGATGATTGGTATTGCTGACTTAGTATATCTTTTCTTTCGTTCATTCATTCGCTTAGTAACAATAACGGAACTGTTACTGCCACCAAATCCAAAACTATTTGCCAGGACGGTATAGACTTTATCGCTAGGGTAGTTTTTGTAGTTGAGGTTTATGGGACTGCATCCTTCACGCAATTCTCTCAAGTTGTTGTTCTCTGGCGTAATTCCAGCATCCAGTAGGTATAAGACACTAATAAGCTCTATGATGCCAGATGCCCCTAAGGTATGGCCGTAAAATGGCTTCATTACGCTGACTGGCACATCGAGACCAAATAATTTTTCATATGTATTTGATTCTGGAATATCGTTTGCTCCCGTACCGGTAGCATGCGCTGAAATTAAATGGACATCATTTCTAATCAGGCCTGCTGCCGATAATGCTGCATCAATTGCCCGAATGGCACCAGCCCCATCGGGATCTGGCGAGGTTTCATGATACGCATCGCTGGAGGCGCCGTATCCGGTGATTAACCACTTATTATTAATGTTATTTTTGCTCTTAATAAGTATGAGTATACCTGCCCCTTCTCCCAGGTTGATTCCTTTAGGCTCAGAAAACGGCGCACATCGTCCTTCATTCAAAGCACTTAGACTGTTGAAACCGGCTACTACAGGTAGGTCGACACAATCAGAACCACCACATATCACAACATCGGCTTTATCAGAATGGAGTAAATCCGTCGCGATCCCTACTGCTGTTAAGCTCGAAGAGCAAGCGGACGAGACGACAATTTTCTTCCCTTGGATGTTGTAACGAGAGGCTATAACGTTCCCGCAATGGGATAACATTGAAGACATCAGTTCGCTGTGTGTTACTGTGTCCTGCTCGCTCTGGAGCACCTTATTAAACATTTTTGAATAACTGTCAGTGCCGGAATTATAGCTACCTAATACGATAGAAATACGACGCTTATCATACTGAGCTAGATTTATTCCCGAGTTTTTTATGGCGGCTTCAGTAGCTCTCAAGGCAAAAATTGAGGCATTATTTACCCAGCCTTGTTTTCTAAAAGACTCTGTACATTTTTTATCGAATACAGACACAGTTGCATTCTTAATCCCCAACTCATTGTATTCATGATTGTTGATTAATAGATGATCATCTGTGGAAAAACGTATTAACTCGCCTAGATCAGTAACAGGGGGTGTATAGATCCCCATACCAGATATTACAATTGAATCTTCCATAACCCCACCTTATTCTGTTTCTAACAGAACTTCCCGCCATCAATATGGACAACCTGACCTGTCAGGTAATTACAATGCTCGCCACATAGCCAATTTACTATTGAACTCACGTCTTTCGCTCGCCCAGTTCGCTTTATCGCCGACACTTGCAGCACGTGAGAATAAGTATCTTCAGGGAGATCAATTATCATGTCAGTATCGATGTAGCCAGGAGCAACCGCATTCACGATTATATTGCTTTCAGCTAGCGTCCTTGCACATAACCGAGTAAAACCATTCACTCCAGCTTTCGTAACACTGTAAGCGACCTGGCCAGCATTCCCACATAGGGATGTGTTTGATGATATGTTTACAACCCGTCCTAACTCGTCATTTTTCGTCGACCTTTTCAAGGATGGTACCGTAGCCATAGTCATATTAATCACACCTTGAAGGTTAGTTGATAACACGGCTTTGTTTTCCACTTCGTCACAATTAACGAATTGTTTACTCAACGTCACCCCAGCATTATTTACCAGAATATTAATTGTACCGTACTGACGTTCAACCACTTCGACTACTGACTGACACATCCGAAAGTCTTGGACGTTTAGCTTATGAACGGAACAAGATACACGGCTTTCTGTCAGCAGCATCTTGACCTGTTCTGCGCTATGAGCATCGCGTGTATACGTTAACGCTATATGAGTGCTTTCAGAGGCAAGATCCATGCAGATTTCTCGCCCGATCCCTCTTCCACCTCCAGTGACGAGCACTATTTTCTTAAGCATAGTCGACCACTCCATTACCTAGGCGGATCGTTGCTCCATTAATCGGAAAATTATTTTCAATCATTGATAGGATAAAGCTAGCAACCTCTAAGTAGCTATTCGATTTATATTTTAATGCGTAGTTTTTTAGAAATTCTTTTTTCTGCCTACTGAGGTTCAGTTCTTGTAGTTCTGGTTGGATAATCAGTGAGTTGAAAAACATATTGTAACGAGAATACTCTTTCGCTAAGGATTTCGACATTGATATCATGGCTTCGTTGTATGTGGGTGAGCTATCATGCTCATCTACATAACCAAACGAGTCGTCTTTTAACAAAAAGAAAAACTTACAACTATCCAACTTCATGTTGGCCAACACAACTCGTTTGATTACCTTCATCAAATTATTAATATCATCAACTAGCTTACTTGAGAAAATGTCATTGCAATCAAAAGTGATATCGCCATTAAATATAGTCCTCAAGCACTCCTCTTCATTATATCTCATATCAACAATGACATTGCTATATACTAGACCATTCGCTTCCAGCTGCGCAACCATATCTTCTTTCACATAACCGGTATTATTCAATGAAAGCAGTACAACATTGTCCTCAATGATATTACCAATCAAGTAATCAATGACTGTTGATTTATAATTTCTTATGATTAAAGTTTTCATGTTATTTTACTATCTACGATTTGAGCGATTTTTAGGCTGTGGGATAAATTCAACTTCCAATTGAGTTGCATTTATATAATTAATCTCAGCGTTCGCTGCATTTCTCGATAACTAACTCGGTAAGTGTCATAGGGGATTGACAATGCTTTTCCATCAATTCTTTCGTGATCTCACCTAAATCAATTTTGTATTCCTTTTGTATTCCAACAAAAATATCTAAAACATCGACAGAATCTAATGCCAAGCCTTCCTCCGACAATAATGGGGTATCATCCTTTATATCTAAGAGTTCATGCCCCCACTCACTGAGGTCGAGGTCTTCAAAAATAATTTTTTCTTTTATATAGTTTAGGATTTCAATTTTGTTTATCATTATCAATAATCTCTTTAAGGTTTAATTATCTTACTAGGTAAATTTTACATTGACCAACTTTGAATTCCACCTACGCATCCAATATAATTCGATACATCGTTATGCAAGGTAGTTATGTAGTTTAAACAGTTGTTCAAAAGTTTACATGTTGTAACTTATCTATTGGAGACACTGAATTAAAACATGAACAAGATACAAATTTTATACGCCGAGCAACGCAAAACGGACAGCTTCCTTTCGACGGACGAATTGAGTCCAGTTATCTTCAGTTAACACTCTATTATTTTGTTTGCGACGTTCTTTTTTCAGCCTCCTTAATAAATCACGATTTGCCGAATCACGAAGATCTACACTAGAGTACTTACGTATTGGAGAGTACAATTTACTGAACGATATATTTTTTTCCGCAATGATCTTGCACTCAGGGATGGTCCAATCATGGCAGGAAGAATGATCTTCGCACTGAATTAGAGCTGCATAAAGATATTTACTTCCTTCAGAACCAAAATATTTAATACGAAGAACTTGTGATGAATATGATATTTTCATACCTAGTTGAGGGAGAAGATTCGAAGTAACTGATGTCAAATAGACTATTCGTAGCGCCATTCAGCAACACTCCATAGTGTGAATTTTGTATACGCATTCCATAACAATACGCATAAAAAAAGGGCACCTGACAGTGCCCATGCTGCTTCTTTATTAATGTCTTGAAACAGTAACGACAAATAATATTTACCGTTCTTTCCCGTCCCTTGCAGTAACGGTCTGCGCCTTCGGTATAGCGCCGTATTTAGTTAGGGCATGTTTCATGTCCTCCCTGCGCCCCTCTCGGCGCTTTAGGACATTATTCCACTACACTAAAAGTGTAGTAATGCTTATTACTGTTGATTTATTAAGTCATTTTAGAAGCAATTTGAGTTTGTTTCTTTTAGGTTGAACTCAATATTGGCAATCTCCATACGACACCAATTAAAATATTACATCAGCATCTTTTTTGCAACAGTTTTGTCAACAAAACCACCAAGCGCAACATCTAACTCACATATAGCATGATTAACGGCGTTGTTGCCCAAATCAACCAGCAAGTCATGACTTCCTCAGCTCCAGGTGACCGCTACACTCGGGGCTGTCTGACGGGCAGACCAAGGCTGTTCAATTTATTTATCGCTCCAACATACGCCATCACTTCCCCAGGGCGAGAGCGTGAACTAAATGTTAATGCGCTGGTTTTTTATGTTATCAAGCGACCTGTTTGCCTAACATTTAAGCTAATCCGAACAATTCAATAGACGGCAGTACGAGCGATACTTATGCCATTTGCTGAAACCGGCCTGTCGAAAATATGGATACGCTTTAGATAGTGCTGAATGAAAACCTCGCAAGCAAAAAATGCTTATTAATTACTCAAATTCGCTTGTTTTTAACAAAATATTCACGCTCTCGCCCTGATCACTTCCCCTACCTGACCGTTGTATTTTCGCAGACTAATTTTCCCCGCCAGCAACTGCTTGAACCGATACATTGCCGTCTCTGCCAGCGAGCGACGGTGGTATCCCGATATTTTCTTCCAGTGCGCCAGCCCTTCCTTGCGCATCACCAGCACGGCCTCATTTCTTGGATGCCCCTTTTTCCATAACCCCGCGCTCTTACGATGCGGGATACAGGCTGTCGCCCCTTTGCGCAAGATAAGCTGATGGCTGGCTTTGCTGTCATAGGCGCCATCCGCATAAACACGCCCCAGTTTGCGCCACAGTGGATTGAGCAGAGTCGGCAATACCTCAACATCATGGATATTCTCCAGCGAGATTTCCGCCGCCACGATATCGTGAGTGGCTGGGTCTACTGCCAGATGCAACTTGCGCCAAACTCGCCGTTTCTCGGCGCCGTGTTTTCTGACCTTCCACTCGCCTTCACCAAATACCTTCAGCCCGGTTGAGTCGATAACCAAATCGGTAATACGTCCTTTTGGGGGCTGTCGATAAGCCACCGTCACCGTGCGGGCCCGCTTGCTTACACAACTGTAGTCGGGGGCACAAAGCGGTATGTTCATCAACTCGAACAGGGGGTCGAGTAGTCCCTGAGTGGCCCGCAGAGTGAGGTTAAAAATCCCCTTGAACATCAGGAAGGTACAGATGGTCTGGTCGGTGCAGAGCTGACTGCGGCTCCGGCGCCCATGATGGTCGTGGTGGAACCAGTTATCCATAGTCCCTGCATCAACCCAGAAGGTAAGGGAACCACGGTTAATCAAAGAGTTGTTGTATGTAGGCCAGTTGGTGATGGGGTGAAGCGATGTGCCCATGAATGCAGACTTGAAGAGGATGGTGGTGATCAGATCACCAAGCCCTCAGTTAGTTCCATTCAAGCTGCATCGATTTGGGAAACATAGATAGTCGCCCTGGTTTGCCAAGCCCTCAATCGATGAAAGTGAGTCAGGTGGAGATTGCAGCCATAGATCCGGATTTTGATCGAGGCTACTGCCTCTATCCCTGATGGAATTCGCTGGCTGGCTCCGCTATCAACGCCACGTACTTGGAAGTACTTTGTTTCCCTCGGGTTTTACCAGCCACGGTCTGACCTGTCTCGCCATCACTTCATGATTGCCTGTGCAATCGGTGCTTCCTTACCAATTTTTGGTCATAGGGCTGTCAATCAGCCCTTACATTGCCAAACCTGTTTTTCATGCGCCTATGCCATAGTGGGCATCATATTTTCTGTCGTGTGCCAGCAATGCCCAGATGATTCTAACCGTCTTGTTGGCTTGCGCTACCGCCGCCACGTTAGGGTTGCGCCGAGCCATCACCCCGGCCAGCCAGCTTCCCGAAAACGACTCCTTGCGTTCTGCTACTCGTAGCACCGCCCGAGCGCCATGAATTAACAAGGTGCGCAGATAGCTGTCGCCACGCTTGCTGACCCCAAGCAAGTTCTGCTTACCACCACTGGAGTGTTGCCGTGGCACTAACCCCAGACACGAGGCCAATTGCCTGCCATTCTTGAAATTTTTCGCATTGCCGATGGAAGCAACCAGTGCGCTTGCGGTGATAGGGCCGATACCTGGCAGCTGGGCTAAGGTTTGGCTGGCGGCACTGTCCTTATGCCAGCGAACGATCGCGTCCTCCAATTCATTGACCTGCTTGTCGAGCATCTTGAGGAGCTCGTGAAGTCGCATTAACAAATGGCGAAACGTTCCTGGCAAGCCGTTTTCACTGTCCTCGAGCAGCTCGGGAACGTGTTTGCCTATGTGGGTGATACCTTGAGGAAGGATGAACCCGTATTCTGCTAACAGGCCCCGGATCTGGTTGGCTTGAGCAGTCCTGGCCTTGATGAAGCCCTGTCGAGCACGATGCAAGGCCAGGATGGCCAATTGTTCGCTGCTCTTTATCGGCACGAACCGCATGGTGGGCCGAGTCAGAGCTTCACAAATAGCTTCGGCATCCGCAGCATCGTTCTTGTTGGTCTTTACATAGGGCTTAACGAACTGAGGCGCCATCAGCTTGACGGTATGCCCCAGCCCTTGCAATTTATTGGCCCAGTAATGGGCACTGCCGCATGCCTCCATGCCGATCAGGCTAGGAGGAAGATTGCTAAAGGCTCCCGCTTCAACTGTCTCTTTAGGACCGTCTTGCCATGTTGATCAACGCCATGTAATTGGAAGAGATGTTTTGCCAGATCGATGCCGATAGTCGTAGCCTTCATGGTGGTCGCCTCTCTCATCAGTGGGAACTTACATTCGCCACTTTGGCACTCTGATGCCATTTTGTGGAGGGGCGACCATCCCATTAACGCCATTACAGATTCGAACCGTGCCGAGGGGTTCAGGGACTAACCGCCGGATATCATCGTGCGCTGTGGACTATAGTTTCCACGCCTGCTTCAACGCCACCTCCCATCGCAACCATTTTGTCATTTACAACCATCACTACAGACTGGGCTGTATCTATTGGATGAGCGGTTTTTCAGCCCGCTCCGGTCCGTTGACTACAAGCTTCAAGACGCCATTGCTCACACTTATAGAGTAGACAGCCGAGCCATTGACCAATCGGAAGCAGAATCTTGCTGGGCCATCCGCCTTGGCGGGTGGCCTCTGCCTATACAATATTGATTACCTAACTAAGCTAGCGTTGCTAGGGAGCTGCTTGGCCAGTTGTGGCTGCCGGACTCGGCTCCGGGTAGGACCAGTTTTTAGTAACTGCGCCTGAAAAATTGTGGTTTAATGAACCGTTATTTGTCGCATTCGAGCTCTTAACTTATTGAATAAACAAGGTTCGAGGCGTTTTGTCAGGCAAAAAAGCATTTAGGAGTTCTATGAGCTGGCTTGAGAAGATTCTTCCCAAGAGTAAGATCACTGCCCCTCGTCGTCACAACATTCCGGAAGGGGTGTGGACCAAGTGCAGTGACTGTGAACAGGTGCTCTACCGGGCTGAGTTGGAGCGCAATCTCGAAGTGTGCCCCAAGTGTGATCATCATATGCGCATCAGCGCCCGCGCACGTCTCGAGCGATTCCTTGACGAGCAGGGGCGTACAGAGCTCGGTGTCGAGCTGAAGCCGCAAGATATACTTAAATTCAAGGATGCCAAACGATACAAGGATCGTTTATCTGCCGCCCAGAAAGCTACGGGAGAAAATGATGCGTTGGTGGTAATCAAAGGGACCCTCAAAGGGGTGCCAGTTGTCGCCTGTTCATTCGAGTTCTCCTTTATTGGCGGCTCTATGGGATCCGTGGTCGGAGCACGCTTTGTGTGCGCTGTCGAAGAGTGTATAAAGGAAGGCCGTGGCTTGATCTGCTTCTCCACCTCCGGTGGGGCTCGCATGCAAGAATCACTTTTCTCTCTGATGCAGATGGCTAAAACCAGTGCGGTGCTGGGCAGACTCTCCAAGACGGGTTTGCCCTATATCTCGGTGCTGACAGACCCGACCCTTGGAGGCGTATCTGCTAGCCTGGCGATGCTTGGTGACATTATTGTGGGCGAGCCCAAGGCGTTGATCGGCTTTGCCGGTCCTCGTGTAATCGAGCAGACCGTGCGCGAGAAACTACCGGAAGGGTTCCAGCGCTCCGAATTCCTGCTCGAGAAGGGTGCTATTGATCTCATCATCGACCGCCGCGATATGCGTGACCGTCTGGCCAACCTGCTAGCCAAACTGATGAATACTCACATCATCGAAGAGGCAAGATGACTTCAAACATGTAATAATACCAAAGCCGGTCGATAATCGACCGGATTTACAATTGGAGGTGAACTCATCTGCCCCATACTAATATGAGGCTAGGGCTGGTAGGCACCGTTGCTGCATATTCCATCATCATAAAAGTACACATATCGTTTTAGACCCAGATCCAGCTCCCGATCTTAGTCCCCCAATGCTATTTCAGGTATCTTGTATTGACATGACCAATTCT
Organism: Aeromonas sp. R2-2; assembly: GCF_040908355.1. Lineage (NCBI taxonomy): Bacteria > Pseudomonadati > Pseudomonadota > Gammaproteobacteria > Aeromonadales > Aeromonadaceae > Aeromonas > Aeromonas sp. R2-2. Next base: position 41,034 of record NZ_JBFODQ010000049.1, read on the forward strand.
TCTTTTAATTGTGCGATCAGGTAAATAAATTAAGCCAGAAAACAGCAGGGCCACCTCTTAGCTACCCTCTCATATTAAAAGCATGCTAGCAGTACGTTCATCGAAAAAGTGAATATGCATTATTGAGAAAACCACCGGTATCGTGCCAAAAACCGCATAAAGCCTGGATTTATCTTATTGGCGTGCCACATTGTAATGCTCGGTCGAAAAGAGCATATTTACTCTCAACCCCACGCCACACTTAATTCATATGAGGGGGCTCTAAGGCCCCCCTATTTACATGACCTTTTCTATATTAGATGAGGAACTCGTCCAGCTGACGCCCTTGCTCGACCTGCTCAGCCAGGAATTTGGGTGTGCGACCCTGACCGGTCCAGGTTTTCTCTACGCCATTCTCAACATAACGGTATTTCGGGGGCCGAGGTGCTCGTTTAGCTTTAGCCGCAGTCGCTACTGCCGGGGCACTGCCAACCAACTCTGTGGGATCAATACCTGCTTGAGCCAACATCGCTTGGAACTCAGCCAGCTTTTGTTGGTGCTCAGCATTTGCAGCTTGTTCTTTCTCCGCCAGCTCCAACCGTTCCAGATAAATCATTTCAATCTTCTCGTGGGCTTCTTTGAGTTGGTCCAGAGACAACTCACGCATTGCGGCCCGCAGACTGCGGATGTTCAACAGAACTTTCAGAAATTCACTCATAGATATCCCTTAATTAAATACTAATAGCCATGCGGCCAGTCATCTCTATAGTTCACAACATGGAACATCATACTGCGATATAAGACTGTGCGAGGAGTATAGGATAGTATCATTGTGATAGCGATACAAGCTATCACGCATCATATATACAAGCAGCCGTTACACCGAATGCCTATCAAATGCCTACATGAACTTACTTACCCCATGCCCTCACGGGCATCATAGATAAAAACACATGGAGAAAATAAATGATTTCGTTTTTTAAATGGATGTCACCGAGTATGGATAAATATATCTATAGAATATGCCAGGTTCTGATGTACAGCTTGTCAATAAATTTAACCATAGGTGTTTGGCAATCATATTCATCCGTATGGCTTCATCTCTAGCCATGACTTTACATTCATGTTCGCAAATAGTTACGTACAGAGCCGGTAATAAAATATGCAAACCAATCAAGGGCCTTTCTTGAGTCTTTTGTGTGATATTTTTGATATTCGTATCAAAAAATATCTGTGAATATCAGATTTTGAGCACTGGTGGTTAACAATCAGAACCGACTGGGATAAGGCTGATGGGGCTTGTCATGATAGCCCAAAGTCACAGAAGATTCATTATTTTACCTCAACGTGAAACGAACCTCCGGCATGGCCGGAGGTTCGTCTGTTGCGAACATCTCAATTATTTTTGGCCTGGAGCCCATCACGGTTATTTTGGCTTCTTGTCTAGCGTTTTATGGTGTTGATACGCCAGATACAATAACTCTACCACCCTGGTATTTTTACCTAATTCAACAATGCTTTTGACATTGTCACCAGGGACAGAGAATAACAATATAATGGTTAAGTGATCTAAGAGGCAGAGACCAAGGGAGGAATCATTAATTCCACGAATAAGCGACTCCGTTAGTTCTGTTTCAGTTATTATATTTTTGGTACATAAATCCATAGCAAAAACTTCTGGTGCCACATTGACACTTACTTTATCAAGTCCATTCAGGATTTTCTCTGAAATCTCATTAAGTTTGTCAAGAAGGTTGTGGATAATCAATGGTGATGAATAATTGAGTTTTAACAAATTAACTCTGGTGATGTTTGCATCTTTACTGTCAGCGAAAACACCCTTTGTCACAGTATGTCGAGCCACCGTGAAATTATAGCAATATATTGCTTGAGATAATATGTAATTATAGGTATTGGCACCAAAAATAATTGAGGCTTTCAAATATTCCTCCTCTGGCATCCAGGCCTCTCTACACTTCATATTATCAGGCTGTATTACATAGGATGGTAAAACGCTAGGAATGGTGACAAGACCTTGATGATTTATAATGTCATTTATTTTTGGCATTAAATGTTTATTGCCAATCTTTTTATTAAGATTGTACATCAGACCAATATGAAGAACAGCAAGTGCATATTTTACAAACCCGAACAATTGAAATTTCACTTCAGAAGCAGTGTTTATTTCACGTAAAGCTGATGTTGCATCTCCATGCTTGATATAATCAAGCGCCTCAATCAATGGTATATATTGGCCAAAGTACTCTGCATCATTAGTTGTGAGTTTATCGTCATTAACATGACATCTTGCCATGTCATAAATACAAGAAAAATTTGACTTATTGAACACGTGAAGATTGTATTTCTTTGCTTTATCAAAATACTTGGCGTAAGTCTGTGCATCACTACAAATCATAGGTGGCTCAATTTCAGGAGGCAGAGAGACCATCTTTGATAAATGATTTTCTTCGCTTAACGATGACATCGTTAAGTTAGTTATAGCACAAGGCTGAAAATGCTCTAACATTAAGCTATAAATATATCCACATATGTTCTCAACATAATTACGCTTCTTTATATCTAAAAAAAACTCTAGACTGATATTATTAATAAAACACGTCTTGAATTCATATTCAAAAAGCTCATGGTAATTGGTGATAAGTGCGCTGTGCATGTATGACCATAAACCCAAAAGATTGCCATCTTCCTTTTGATAAGGGCTATAGAAGCTATTATATAGCCTTAACATAAGGCCCAAATTGTTCATTTCATTGTCAATATCTTGCAATATTATAATGGCAGTATAAGCCGCCTCAATTTTGTCTATTATAGTGTTTGTAATTTCTCTCGACTCTGCACTTTCATTTTTTAAATCACGATCCATTTTTATGCGTTGATGTAAAGTCACACTGGTCTGATTCGATCTTTTCGAGAACTCATCTAAGTAACTAAGAATACCTGGTATTATAGCTTGAGGCGTATCATACGAAGAAGCTTGATTATGTACAGCCTGAAATAACTGATTAATGTATTTTTTAACATATCTTTTAGCAATGGTTTTATCTAAAACCTCAACACCATCTTTTTTCTTAATTATTTCTTCAATTCCAAGAATTCGATCGAGATGAAAGTATATGGAATTTTCATTAGCACCAGCATGAAATATGGCAATATCGACACACATTATAGGTGATAATATCCAATCGATATAAAACTGGGTGGGATTACTTGTACGACTGGCTAAATAAAAGCATTGTCTAGATATGAAATTATAAATACTCTCCAATATGTTAAGATGATTATCTTTCATCGCTTGTGGTACATTAGACCCTATATGCAAGCGATTAAAAATTGCTTTCATTCTTGAGGTGTTATTGTCTATATCAGACCTTGATAGATCAACTTCATGATAGTGTTGACGGTGCCCATCATATTCAGACTTTTGGATTTGTTCATTTTTTCTGGCATTAGACCAAAGGCCAAGAGTATCTTCTATTGCGTATAGAATTGTAGCAAATTTGTGTGTTGTCATTATATTGCCTATTGGATTCTTATCGTTAAATATAAAGTGAGTTCCCAATATCACTTGACTTATCCATCTAAATTGAACGACAGCCGAGCCACATGATTGTCATTTTGGAATCTGACGAGCATTTATCCGCTCAGTTGCGTATACATTTCGAACAAGTTGATCACCCTCACTACAACATTCTTCGTACCATATCCATTTCTACCGTTACTGATCGGTTTGTACCAGCGTTCTCATCGACTCACCTTTTAGACTGTGATGCAGTAGCCTATTCGCTATCATCGGGTGGCTTACCATCAGGTACCACTCACTAGGGGGTGTCGTCATAAGATTGAGGCCTACATGTATGCGCAGCGGATCTGCACTGTGGCTACAAACCAGCCTGTGTTTTTGGCGTATCTTGTGGCAATGCCTCGCCATTGCTTCAGATGAAGGAAGGCGTTTTCTACCAAATGCCTTGCCCGATAAAGCCCCCTGTCGTGGTCTCGTTGTTCCTTACGATTCCGTTTGGAAGGTATGACGGGCTCCATCCCCTGGACCTGGGCGGTATCAATCAATGAATTGGTATCATATCCCCTGTCCGCCAAGAGATACGCGGCCTCCAAACCGTCAATCAAGGTCGCGGCTTGCGTACAATCTGCGGTCGAACCCGATGTAATGATGCATTATATTGGCATTCCATGTCCGTCGACGGCCAAATGGGTCTTGCTGTTCAGCCCCCCCTTAGTGACCCCCATATCCTGATTACCACCTCGAACACCACTGGCATGGGGATGAACCTTGATATGGCTGGCGTCAATCATCAGCCACTCGCAATCAGGTTCATTTATCAGACGTTCTTGAAGACGAGCCTAAATGCCCTTGTCGCGCCAACGACAAAAGCGGCGATGGGTGTTTTTCCAGTCCCCGTATTCAGAGGGCAAGTCACGCCAAGGAGCCCCTGTGCGCAAAACCCAGAAAACAGCGTTGATAAACAATCGGTTATCACGAGCAACACGACCCCATTGACCTTTTTGCCCCAATAGATGAGGTTCGATTAAAGCCTATGCACGGTCTGAAATATCGTGGCGGCGACAAGCTGGTGTTGACATGAACTGATGATTTTTACGTTAAGGGGGTGGGTATTGTACCGAAATCAATCAGCCCCTAACTGGTAATTGGCTGCCTATGGCCGAATTCCCTTGCTGATACCAACCCTCTACCACTTCCAGCAGACACGCCGCTTGTCGCGTGCTCAAATCTAGTAGCCACAACACCTGCTTTGCCAGCGTCAGGATACAAGCGTTTATACCCGCTATCTGCACGAGCCACGCTCAGCTCTTCCAGTAACCAGCCCAACCGGTAGTTACGAACCCGCACATATGCTGCTGGCTGTTCGTTCGTCCAGGGAGCGGGCAACGTAGTTTTTATCGCAACCCGTCGCCCCAGTGATCAACACGTTCTTACCAACACAGATAATTCTCTGTGAGCAACATCAACTCCGGCATGAGCCCCAACTGCTCGACTGGCATGTGCGGGGTCAATTGGGGGATGCCAGCGCGTGTGCACTCTGGCCCTGCCGCAATGCCCTTTGTTGTTCAAGTGATTGTGATGACAAGTCTCCTACGCCACGTAGCTTTACGTGAGAGTCCTTGAGACTGGCCTGGCCCTACGACAGCGGCACCATCACGATGATATTTGAGGAGGTCTATAGATGAATTGCCGATGGGGCGGGCACAGCGTCAGAGCGTGCTGGCTAGCGGCCTCCAGCCTGGTATCTGTGTGGTGTAATAACTCGAGTTTTGCCCACGTAATTTCACCCCAGGAATTTTAGTTTCGAACACTTCATCATGGGGACTCCTGAATCAGAGATAGGAAGGAGAGCACGCAATGCCACACACCACAGATCGCATCATTAGGCTGCCAGAACTCACAGAGATGATTGGTCTAGCCAGATCAACCATTTATGACAAGCTAGACATCAAGTCAAAACGATACGACTGCGATTTTCCGCAAGCAATAAAGCTGGGTTTGTCAGCTGTCGGCTGGCGTCAAAGTGACGTCAACCAATGGATTGAAAATCGTTCAAAAAAATCAACTAAAGGATGTGAGAAATGAATATTCGCCGAGAAATCAGGAGCGCTATCGAAAACTTGGATGAAAAAATCCTAGCCCCCTTGGATGATATTTCTCACGCAACAAAAGCACCTGAGTTTATGATATTAAGTCAGATGCTTTCAGTGATGAGTATAGCTGCGCAACCTTTGGTTGACATTAGAACACCAGTGGGTATGCAGTTACCTGTTTCACTGTATTTTCTCATTCTTGCCGCATCCGGTGAACGGAAAAGTACGGTTGATAAGTTATTGATGAAGTCTATCCGTGAATATGAACTCTCTTTGGCAACAAAGACAGAAGCTACATATGCGAATTATGTAATAGAACTTGAATTGTGGGAACTGAAGCAAAAGGCTCTAAAAAAATGCTTAGAAAAAAATCATCATGATAGCACTACCTTTAACGAAGCTGCCGAAGAATGGCGTTTACATCAATTATGTAAACCGATTCAACCAATCACTAGACGAGTGCTGATAGATGATATTTCAGGTGCGAAACTGAAAATGATGCTATCAGAAAAAAATTCCTCATTGGCACTGACTTCAGATGAGGGTGGGACCCTACTATCTAGCGAGCTGATAAAAGACCATTCACTTTTTTGTTCGCTATGGTCTGGGCAAACGATAAGAATCGACAGGGCCAACAACACTGAGATACGAATTGATGGTGCTCGCCTCACAATAAGCATCCAGGTTCAACCTGATATATACACATCATTTAGAGAAAAAAGTGGGGCTTCATTCAGAAGCTCTGGACTTGATGCTCGCTTTTTGTTTTGTGAACCAACATCTGAGATTGGCAATAGATTTGAGGATGAGTCTGTAGATAGTGACTTGCCATTCCAGGGCTTAAATGCATTGTGCAATTTTAATACAAGAATTGAAGCTTTGCTGAGAGAGGGGGAAGCTTGTATAGCTCGTCACTGTTTGAAAATGACAGATAGTGCCGAAATATTGTGGCGTCAAAAATTCAATGAGATTGAAGCTCATATGCAACGTGGTGAATACCTGATGGACTATACAGATTTTGGCTCAAAGTTTATGGAGCAGGTTTCACGTATCGCAGCCGTTCTTCATGTTTTTACTCACACTGACTATAAAGAGCATTCTGTTAATTACAAAACTATGGATATGGCAATTCACTTGACAGAAATATACTTGCATCAGGCCTTGGAAATTTTTACAAAGCCTGACAAAAAAGATCTATCAGACCAAAAAGATGCTGACACATTACTCGCCTGGATTAAGCATAACTGGCGGAATAAGTGGATTTTAAAAAGTGACATAAGACGAAGTGGCCCCTATTGCATGCGTGATTTAGGCAGGTTAGATCGCGCAATTGAGATCCTTATTGCTACGGGAGACATTTATTGCTTCAGGAGAAAGCAGTCCCTGCTCATCTCCTTGTCATGGGATAGACATCCAAGTTACATACGTGACCGTTATAGGCTGGAGAAAAATTGTGGACGAATTAAAGGGTTGGTCCCCTACTACGGAAAATATAAATCAAAAATTCCATTGCGTATTCAACGCACACGTAAATTATTAGATGCATTCTGTTGAATGAGAACTCTCGACATAAACAATAAGCTATGCTTGCAAGTCATCTGAGATATTTCTAAAAACATATATGAATCCATAAGTTTACAGAAACCAGAATTCCATATATTTAGTGTTTGCACTATTTTTAGTGCACATAGTTACATATGCATAGGTTGAAACCAGCATTATTAACTTACCAATGAAATCCATTTGGTTAAGTGGTTTATATTATTCATTAATCAATTGTTAATTAATCAATTGAATTAATTCATCAGTCAATATCAATAGGATTGGCATCCACCAATCCTATTGCCACTCTTCATTGAGGAACTACTCGTGTCTACAGACATACTGGACTTCATTAAAGACTTCGAATCTGACTATCCATCATTCAGTATCCATGCTTTCCAAAAAGCAATGGATGCAGTAACCAAACACTACTATCAATACCAAGAGGCTAAATCAGCTCAACCCTCAGTTGAGCTATTTCTAAAATCCTTCTATCAGTACCGAGACCTGAATGTATTTGACGAGTATCTATCTGCTGAAGCACGAAGTGAACTTTTGACTGAGCTAGAATACGTTCTAGAGGATTTCATGAGTGATCTGATGTCACCGCAACATCAACTACGGCTACGCAATCTGAGACGTTCTGAGCTACGTAATAGCGCAAGTATAAAATCGTATGTAGATGAACTATTTGCCAAGCATGCAAAACTACTGGTTGTACGAGTAGATTTTCACTTTAGAGACTCAGTGACTATCGAAGAAGCTAAAGAGGAACGAGAATGGTATTTACGTTCGATTAAACGAAAGTACAAATCACTGGTTGGTTATGTGTGGAAATTAGAGTGTGGCAAGCACCGGGAGTATCATTATCACATTGCATTCTTCTTCAATGGCAATTTTGTGCAGAACGATATCCGGATAGGCCGTTTATTAGGGGAGGCTTGGAAGGCTGGTAGTTATCATAATTGTAATGCCGATAAGCAAAAGTATGAGGAATGGGGTACGTGCGGTATTGGAGAGGTGCATTGGGATGATTCGAGCAAGCGAGGAAAGCTATTAGATCATGCCCTGAACTATTTGTTCAAAATGGATGAAAGGTTACTGGCTACGATGTTTGAACGCTCCCGTAGCGTGGGCAAGATGGAGGTGCCGAGCAGGAGAAGGAAAGGTGGGAGACCGAGGGTTCTCAGGGTCCCTCGTGAGTAGTATCTTATTGGCTCCCCCGACCTGGAGTCACGAATGACCATCGAGCAACTTGCCAGATCCACACGCAGCGTCTTTGAGCTGCACTACGAGAGCCTAACTGGTCTGCCCTTCTTCACCAGTTTCCCCCTGAACTGCTGTCAGGGGGCCTCTGTGGTGTTTGGAATGTTGGTGAGTCTTCTGCCCACACAACACATGGTGACTGTTGTCAAAGGCGATACCAGAGATCGTCGAGAGTCGCACTACTGGCTAGAGATCGATGGGCTGATCTATGACCTGACCCTGGATCAGTTTCAAGAAACTTTGGGTAACCGATTTGACGGGATAAATGCCCCACTATATGGGGCAGCAAAGCATCCGCTACGGATGCACTTCTTCTACAAAGAGCGACATTCTGCAGTCCTGGCATTCAGTATTTTTTGCCAAAAGCATGCCAACACTGAGGAGGTCGATGCTGCTTTGCAGTTCGTTCGCCATGAGGTCCAAGTTTAATGAAAAAAGTACACTCCCCGCCTCTATCCGCATACACCGTCAACTCCGCCCACCATCATTGATGTCTTTAACAGAAATCAATATATGGTAGTTGACCATATAAACAGGCACGCCATATAGTGTCACAGTGTCCTCAAGTGGATAGCTATACATTCTTTAGCCGGCATAACTGAAGTAGTGGGTAGCTATTGACTAGCCCACCAGCATAGCTGGCTCTCATTGGTTCAATTCGGGAGATTTATGATGGCGGGCAAAAATCAGCATGTTGTTCCTCACGAAAATGGTTGGGCTGTTAAAGGTGAAGGCAATCAGAAGGCAACCTCTGTACACAACACTCAGCAGCAAGCCATTGATGCCGCGAGAGATATTGCACGAAACCAACAGTCTGAACTTGTCATTCACCGCCCGGATGGTCGTATTCGTGACAAGGATAGCCACGGCAAAGATCCTTTTCCGCCAAAAGGCTAACAGACCATGACAAGTCCCCCAACGTATCACGTTCTGGCATTATCAGGTGGTGGTTATCGCGGCCTATATACAGCCACTGTTCTGGCCGAACTCGAAGCCATACTTGGTCGCCCTATAGCTTCACACTTCGATCTCATCTGCGGTACATCCGCAGGGGGAATGCTTGCATTAGGGCTAGCTGCAGATATTCCCGCTTATGAGCTCAAAGCCCTTTTTGAAGAACAAGGCAATCGCATCTTTGGTTGTCGCAACTTATGGCGGCGAATGCTCGGGTTCTGGTGGACAGCAAAACATGACTCCGACGGATTACGGCAGGTATTAATCGAACGCTTCCAGGAGCTCACTATGGGTGATTTGAAGCATCGTGTTCTTGTGCCGGCAGTCAACTATTCGACAGGGCGCGGGCAATTCTTTAAGACGCCTCATCACCCATCTTTTGAACTGGATCATCGCATGAAGCTCGTCGATGTTGCGCTTGCAACAGCAGCAGCTCCTGTCTACTTTCCATTAGCACGAAATGACCGGGGAGTTTTTGCAGATGGGGGGCTGGTTGGCAACGCTCCAGGTTTATTTGGGTTACATGAAGTAACCACATTCCTCGCACCAAACCAGAATGCCCAGATTAGAGTTCTGTCCATAGGAACAATGAGTATTGGCGCTACAGTTCGAGGGGCCGCAAGTCTTGACCGTGGATTTGGGAAATGGCGTGGGGGGCTCTTCGACTTAGTGATCTCGGCTCAGGAATCGTCAGTAGACTATATGCTGCGGCAATTGCTAGGGAACAACTACTTCCAGATCGACGACAAGGCAACGCCTGATCAGAGTAAAGATGTAAAGGCGCTAGATCGGGTTTCTATAGGTGCAACTAACACGCTCAAAAATCGAGGAATTCACGCCGCGCAACGTGCACTTGGCGATCCACTTTTTAAACCGTTCCGAGCGCACCAAGCTGGTGCCCCCACCTTCTATCACGGCCCCAACAAGAATGCTTCGGAGGTCACATGCTAAACCTGAGTCCGCTTTTCTTTACTACTTCTGATGACGAATCCTGCATGCATGACGAACTGGATCTGACCCCCGAACAACGTGTCAGTATCGCCAATGCGCGCACAGATGTCAGGAACTGTCTGCGAAATGGCATCCCACGAGTGCTGAAAGCACATGGATATTCTGAAGATGTGCCACAGCCGCGTTTCTTCACGCAAGGATCGTGGGCATACAAGACGCTAAATTCCCCGGCAAAGCCCCCTCAACAAGCGGATATTGATGATGGCTGTTATTTGCCATTGAGCTTCGTTTCGCAGACGAAGCGTCCCAGTGTAGCGGCAATGGTGTTCTTTACCGCCGCGGAAGAAGCCTTAACGCCACTGGTTAAAGAAAAGCAGTGGAAGCTTGTTACCGATAAACCAACATGTATCCGCATAATCATTTCCAAGTATGCTCACATTGATATTCCGTTGTATGCCATACCAGACAAGGAATTTGTCATGCTAGCCAAAGCATCGATGGAGAGCTACGGCTATGATTCGCTGACCGAAGCAGTGAAAAAAGCAGAGCGAGATGCTTGGACAGCCCTACCTGCTGACGAGGTTCTCCTCGCACATCGCGAATACAACTGGATGCGCTCTGATCCAAGACCAGTAAAGGAGTGGTTTTTGGGCGAAGTTGAGGCCAAGGGAGAGCAGTTTCGCCGCGTGATTCGCTACTTAAAGGCATACCGCGATTGGAGATGGTCCAGCGGCGGACCAGCTTCGATCCTACTGATGGCATCTGCGGCGCCCCTCTTTGAGAAACGAGATCGACGCGATGACCTTGCACTACTGGATGTTGTTACAAAACTGCCGGGTAAACTACGTGCAGGAGTCAATAACCCCGTGGATGAGTCAGAATCGCTCACAGAACGGCTTGGCAAGGAAGGTGTCGAAGAGGCTGCAAAAGCATTTGAAGAATTCGAAAAGATGCTTCGTGGGGCCACTAACGCTAGCAGTCCTTCACAGGCTTGCATTTGGATGCAGGGCGAATTCGGCCCTCGCTTTCCGAATGAGCCAGATCGAGTCAAGGCTGTATCGGTCGCCGCCACCATCGCAGCAGCACCTGCCACAGCCGGTCCAAGCGAATTCGTCGGGCGTACGAAGGCTGGATGAACAACGTCGTTACTGTCACTGATGTGATCGATGCCTTCAAGCAACAAGGTTTCTATTTTGTCTGCAAAACGGACGATGGCTGGTTCAAGTTACAGGGACAACTGCTCCCACCCAACGCGGACAAAGGATACCTGTGTGAGATTCAGATCGACCCCGAGTTCTTCGACCTGCCTCGCATTCGGCTGCTCGACATTCCTCCTGAGCTGCCCAAGACGCTCCCTCATCTTGGCGCAAACGGTGATCTTTGCTATCTCGCCAAGGGTACTATTGTTCTGGATATCTACGATCCTTTAGGACAGTCTTTGGCGTGCCTGCAACGTGCGGCAGAGGTATTCGGGCAGATTTTGCAGGGTGAGATGATAGAAGATCTCGCTGAAGAATTCTTCGCCTACTGGAACGGCTGGCTTTGCTTCTCAGATATGCAAAACGACGAGCTGGGACGACAAAATTGTATTGTCGCGGAAGCCGCCAATGGAAAACCATTTTTGTTCATCACCGATAACGCAGATCGAACAACAATAAAGTTGAGTTCACTCGGTTTCCAAATAACCGATAAGACTTTGCTAACTTACCGAGTCAAAACCGCCGCTCAACCTCGGCCGCTAGCCAACCAATGGCCGCCTGTGACGGTCGCAGATATTTTGGCTTGGCAAAGCACCCTTGACCCTCGGTGCCGGCACAATATTCACGAACGCATAAAAGAAGGGGAGAGAACGAATGCTAAGGGCGTACTGATCATTATTGAATCACCGCTGATGACCTATGGCTTTGTCGTTTTCTATGATCGCCAAGAACCAGTCAAAAAGGACAGACTTAAAGAGCGCAGAGATCCTAGCTACAGGTTAAAGGTAACGCCCATCTCTGTGGTCAGAATCGATGATAGATATCTTGCTCAGCGGAACATGCCCAAGTCAAAGACGCTTGCAGGTAAGCACCTAGCCATTGTTGGATGTGGCACAATCGGTGGGTATCTATCGGACATGCTGGTCAAAGCTGGGGCGGGAACATGTGGTGGAAGACTCACATTGGTGGATTTCGATATCCTTCTTCCCCAGAACATCGGACGCCATCGCCTAGGATTCTCTGATCTGATGTCCAACAAAGCCGAAGCCATGGCGAAAGAGCTCAAACGCTTGGCACCTGGCGCTGAAATTCGAGCTCTCCCTGTGGATGTGAGGTTGGCCCAACTAGGAAAGCTGGATCTGCTCATAGATGCTACTGGGGAAGAAGCATTAGGACATTGGCTGTGCAGTTACTATCAGCTTCCCCTACCCATACTCTCGGTCTGGATCGAAGGACCGGGAACAGGCGTCCGTGCACTCTTGAGAGCGAACGAATCAGGAGCATGTTTCCGATGTCTTTGGCATAGCAATAGAAGAGGTGAACTCCGTTCTACCCTTTTTCCTCTGCCTACTATCTTGGCGGGACATGGATGCGAGGGCTTGTACGTGCCATTTCCCGCTTCGGTGTCCGTACAAGCTGCCAGCCTAGGAGCTGAGATGACAATTGACTGGGTCAATGGCATCAATTCCCCTGCACTGCGTACGAGACTGATCGACCGAACCCAACAGCCAGCTACACCAGATTGTGATCCGCAGCAGGATCGGGAATGTCCTATATGCTGCCAATGAACTCCTGGGCCACAGAGGATAGCAGAACGCTGCTACATTTTTCAGGGTCTGTGCTGAGAACTTTCTGCCAGCATATTCAAGTAAGTGAATTCGATTGCGAAGCTGGGGGCATTTTGCTTGGCTCGGTACACGGCACTCATTTACTCATCGAGCAGGCAACAGTTCCCACAACATTGGATAAACGGTTTCGATATCAGTTTGAACGGATGCCGACAGGTCACGAAGCCATCGCTCAGTCTAGATGGATGGCAAGCCAGGGTACTGTCCGCTATCTAGGTGAATGGCACACACATCCAGAGGACCATCCTCATCCTTCTAGTCTCGATATATCCGAATGGAGTCAATTAGCAGCACAGCGTCGAGACAACCGACCAATACTTGCTGTCATAGTTGGTCGGTATTCCCTACATGTTGAGTTGGCTCATTGAATCGCCCCGGGTTTTCTAGACACTCTGTTGTTGAACATTGAACTGCCTTTCAAACTCTACCGGCGACAGCCCATCATTGGAACCATGGCGCCTGATTGGGTTGTAAAACATCTCGATATAATCAAACACATCGCTGCGGGCTTCGTCTCTTGTCGCGTAAATCCTGCGCTTGATCCGCTCCCGTTTGAGCAACTGGAAGAAACTCTCGGCGACAGCATTGTCGTGACAGTTGCCACGTCGGCTCATGCTGCAACTCAGGTTGTGGGCCTTCAGAAAGTCCTGCCATTCAGCACCGGTAAACTGGCTGCCCTATCCGAATGCACCAGTACCGGCTGCTTGGGCTTGCGCCGCCAGACGGCCATCAATAACGCATCAACCGCCAAGTCTGCCGTCATGCGTGACTTCATCGCCCAGCCGACGATCTGGCGAGAGAACAGGTCGAGCACCACCGCCAAGTACAGCCACCCTTCTTGAGTACGGATGTAGGTAATGTCAGTCACCCAGGAGAGGTTGGGGGCTGGCACCTTAAACTGACGTGCCAGCGTGTTTGGGGCAGCCTGCGGGCTCTTGCCTCCATAATGCCCCTTGCGGCGTTGATAGCCCGTTTGCGAACGCAGCCCTTCCCGCCTCATTAATTTGGCCACACGGTGCTTGCCGCAGGCTTCCCCTGCGTCACGAAGGTCGCGATGGATCTTGCGATAACCGTAGACAGCACCACTTTCCAGCCAGGATTGCTTGACCAATCCGGTCAGTCGTTCGTCCTCCTGCTGTCGTGGCGATGTAGGCTGTTTCAGCCACGCGTAGAAGCCACTTCGGTGAACCCCCAGGGTCTGGCACAGGGTAACGACACTGTACCGGTCGAGTCGGGAGGTTATGAACGCGTACCTTTCCTTGACTCGCTGGCAAAGTA
>NZ_JBFODQ010000005.1:0-7800 GCF_040908355.1 Aeromonas sp. R2-2
ACCCCGCTCCATCAGCTGCTGCTGGACGCCTGCGCCATGCCGCTGGTGGCCACCAGCGCCAATGGTCGCGGCAGCCCGATCCTGATCGACTGTGAGGCAGTAGTCAGGGAACTCGGCAGCGAGATTGACGGCATCCTGGATCACAACCGCCCCATCCTGCACCCGTGCGACGACAGTCTGGTGCAGTGGGCAGGCGGGCGACGCCAGACGTTGCGCCTCGCCCGGGGCTATGCCCCCTGCACTCCCAGCCTGCAAGAGGCTGTCAAGGCGCCGCTCTTGGCTGTCGGGGCTCAACAGAAGAACCAGCTGGCGCTCGCCTTCGGTCGCCAGCGCATCTACAGCCCCTATATCGGCGATCTGCACAGCCTGCCGATGCAGCAGCACTTCGAGCAGACCCTGGCCACCTTTCGCGATCTCTACGATCTCAACCCCGAAGTTCTGGTCTCGGATCGCCACCCGGGCTATCTCAGCCATAAGTGGGCCAAAAGCTATTGCCAGAATCAAGGTGCAACCCATCTCGAGGTGCAGCACCATCACGCCCACCTGCTGGGGGTGATGGCCGAGCACAACATCACGGGCCCGGTGCTGGGTGTTGCCTTCGATGGCACCGGCCTTGGCGATGACGGCACCCTCTGGGGCGGCGAGCTGCTGATCGCAGACGTTCAGGGATTTGAGCGGGTTGCCCACCTTGCCCCCTTCAAGCTGATCGGCGGCGAGGCGGCCATCCGCGAGCCGGTACGTCAGCTGCTGGGGCTGCTGTTTGAATCGCACACTCCTGAGCAGATCAGTGCCCTCGATATTCCGTTGGTAAGCAAGCTACCTATCGAGCGGATCAGCAACCTGCACCAGCTCTGGCAGCTCGGTCGCAACGCCCCCTACACCAGCTCCATTGGTCGGCTATTCGATGCCGTGGCGGCGCTCTTGGGAGTGATCGACACCCCCGATTACGAGGGCGAAGCGGGACTCCTGCTGGAGGCGGCCGCCTTGCAGCTCACCCCCGACGAACAACCCTTCCCCCTCGCCTTTGATCTCAGCCAATCAACAGAGGGGCCACTGCAGATCGAGTGGGTAGAGCTCATCAATACCCTTGTCAGCGAGCAGAGAAAAGGCACCTCCACCGCTAGCCTGGCCGCCGGCTTTATCCGCGCCATCAGCAATCTGGTTGTTGCCCTTGCCGAGTGCTTCCCCGGCTATCCGGTGGCGCTCGGGGGCGGCGTTTTTCAAAACCGGGTGCTGATGGACCAGCTGGTGCCCGCTCTCGAAGCAGCCGGTCGGCGGGTATTGACCAGCGAAACCCTGCCGCTCAATGACGGTGGCATCGCCGCCGGTCAGCTCTGGTTTGCCATCCACCATTTTGCCACGCATCAGCCTGTCACAACCGGTTGTGCCACCTTGTCGGAGTCCTGAAATTCATGTGTCTATCCATCCCCTCTCAGGTGGTGCAACTGCACCCCGAAGATAACTGCGTCACCGTCGACACCCTCGGGGTGCAGCGGCGCGTCAGCTGCATGCTGCTCGAAGAGCCCCTCAAGCTGGGGGACTATGTGCTGCTCCATATCGGCTTTGTGATGAGCAAGATTGACGAAGAGGAGGCGCAGGCCAGCCTCGAGAGCTTCCGCCAGATAGTGGCCCTGATGCCCAAGCAGGATATTTTGCCATGCTGACCCTCAATGATCTCTTTCAGGGCTTTCGTCAGCCCGAGGTGATCCGCGCCCTCGCCGCGCAAATTACCGAACTGGCAAAAGATCTGCCCGAACCGCTGCGGGTGATGGAGGTGTGCGGTGGCCATACCCACACCATCATGAAGTACGGCCTGCACCAGCTGCTGCCGGCCAGCATCGAGTTTGTCCACGGCCCCGGCTGCCCGGTCTGCATCATGCCTAAAGAACGCATCGATCAGGCCATCGAGCTGGCGAGCCAGCCCAGCGTCATTCTGGTCACCCTGGGGGACATGATCCGGGTGCCGGGCTCCAAAGGTACGCTGGCCCAGCAGCGGGCCAAGGGGAGCGATATCCGCCCGGTCTATGACCCCCTCGACGCCCTGCGCATCGCCAAAGAAAACCCGGAAAAAACCGTGGTCTTCTTCGCCATCGGTTTCGAGACCTCTACCCCGATGACCGCCGCCTTGCTGGCCGCCGCTGAAGAGCAAGAGGTCGATAACCTCCTGTTTCATATCAACCATGTGCTGGTGCCCCCCGCCATTCATGCTGTGATGGCCGACGGGGTGGCCAAGGTGAACGCCTTTATCGGCCCCTCCCACGTCAGCGTCATCACCGGCGCCGATATCTACCTGCCCATCGTCGATCGCTATCAGGTGCCCGTGGTGGTGAGCGGCTTCGAGCCGGTGGATGTGATGGAGGCGCTCTTGATGATGGTGCGCCAGAAGGTGGAGGGTCGCTACGCGCTGGAGGTGCAGTACAGCCGCGCCGTCACCGCCAGCGGCAATAAAGCCGCCCAGCGGCTGGTCGAGCGATTTTTCGAGACCCGCGAGCACTTTCGCTGGCGAGGTCTGGGGGATATCAACGCCTCCGCCCTGCGCCTGCGCGATGCCTTCGCCAAGCGCGATGCGGAGCGTCACTTTGCGCTTAATCAGACTCCCATCGATGACCACAAGGCGTGCCAGTGCGCCGATATCTTGCGCGGCCTGGCCAAGCCAAACCAGTGCAAAGTCTTTGGCCGGGGCTGCACCCCGACCCAGCCCATGGGCAGCTGCATGGTCAGCTCCGAAGGGGCATGCAATGCCTACTACCGATATATGGGGATCCAATGAGAGAAATTCAGTTAAGCCACGGTGGCGGCGGTGTAGAAATGAACCAGCTGATCAACCAGCTCTTCTTTCGCCACTTTGGCAACGAGATCCTGCTGCGCGGTGAAGATGCCGCCCTGCTGCCGGTAAACGGCCCCGTCGCCTTTACCACCGACAGCTTTACCGTCTCGCCGCTCTTCTTCGAGGGGGGTGATATCGGCAAGCTGGCCATCGCCGGTACGGTCAACGATCTCGCCATGATGGGGGCCAAGCCCGAGTATCTGAGCTGCAGCTTTATCATCGAGGAGGGCTTTCCCTACGCCGATCTGGCCCGCATCGTCGAGTCGATGGCAGCAGAACTTGCCAACAGCGGTGCCCGCATTGTCTGCGGCGACACCAAGGTGGTGCCCAAGGGAGCCGCTGACAAGATCTTCATCAACACCAGCGGGGTCGGCACCTTCCCGCTGCCTGAGCAGAGCCGGGGCATCTCGGTACGCAACCTCAAGGCCGGTGACACCATTCTGGTGTCGCGGGATATCGGCAGCCACGGCGCCTGCATCCTGATGGCCCGTGACGCCCTGCAACTGGGCTCCGATCTCAAGAGCGACTGCACCACCCTCTGGCCGCAGGTCGAAGCGCTGCTTAAAGCTGGTATTACCCCTCACGCCCTGCGCGACGCCACCCGCGGTGGCCTTGCCGCCGTGCTCAACGAGTGGAGCAGCGCCTCCCAAGTGGCCATAGAGCTGGAGGAGTCCGCCATTCCGGTGTGCGATCCGGTGCGCGGCCTGTGCGAGCTCTACGGTTTCGAGCCCCATGATCTCGCCAACGAGGGAACCATGGTGCTGGCCCTGCCTACGGAACAGGCGCAGGACGCACTGGGCATCTTGCGGCAATTCAACCCCACCGCCAGCCAGATCGGCGTGGTGCAGGCAAGCGATCGCCACAAGGTGATCCTCAATAACCCCTGGGGTAGCCGCCGTTATCTGGAGCTGCCGCAGGGGGAGCTGCTGCCGCGGATCTGTTGAGCAGCCATGCCGTTCCGTCAATTACAGGGAGGAGTCACTGCTCCTCCCCATATCGGTTAAGGAGCCACCATGCACGAAATGTCTCTGGCCATGGCTGCCATCGATCTGGCGGCCGAGCAGGCCACCCAGCGGGGGTTTACCAAGGTGACCGCCCTCTGGCTCGAGGTTGGCAGCTTCTCCTGCGTCGACCCGGACACGATTGCCTTCTGTTTCGAGGCGGCCGCCAAGGGCACTGCCGTCGAAGGGGCCCAGCTTCACTTTCAGCACCAGGCGGCAGAGGCCTGGTGTTACGACTGCAACCAGACGGTCACCCTCACCGAGCGCGGGCAGGCCTGTCCCGAGTGTGGCGGATACAAATTACGAGTCGCGCAGGGTGATAGCCTGCGCATCACCGACATCGAGGTAAGTTGATATGTGTAGCGTATGCGGATGCGGCCAGGCGCGGATCGCCGGCCATGAGCACGATCATGAACATCACCATGAACATGGTCATGAGCACGACCATCATCATGCTCATGATGCCCATCACCATCATGACCACGAGCAGGGTGCGCCGCGCACCCTGATCATTCACCACCACTATCACCATCAGGGGGATGTCCATCACCACTACCACGGGGTGCGGGCTCCCATAAGCTATGAGGGGCATGATCACCCCCATGAGCACCACCATGATCACCCCCACGACCATCATCATGATCATGTCCACTCTCATGACCACGGCCATTCCCACGCGCATCCCCATGATCACAGCCATGACCATGACCATGACCATGACCATGACCATGACCATGACCATGACCATGACCATGACCATCAGCAGGGTGATCTGCACTACGGCAAAGGGGAAGCGGGATTGTCGGTTCCAGGCATGGGGCAGCGTCAGCTGATCGCCATCGAGATGGACGTGCTGGCCAAGAACAATGCGCTGGCGGCCCACAACCGCGAGCACTTCACTGCCGCAGACCAGCTGGTGCTCAATCTGGTATCTAGCCCGGGTTCAGGCAAAACCACCTTGCTGTGCGAAACCCTGCGCCTGCTGGCCGAAAAACGTCCCTGCGCCGTGATCGAAGGGGATCAACAGACCAGTGCCGATGCGGATCGCATCCGTGCTACTGGCGTCCCTGCCGTGCAGATCAACACCGGCAAGGGCTGCCATCTGGATGCCAAAATGGTTCACGACGCCTGCCACCAGCTGCCCGCCCATCAAGGGGGCATCCTCTTTATCGAGAACGTGGGCAATCTGGTCTGCCCCGCCAGCTTCGATCTCGGCGAGAAGTACAAGGTAGCGATCCTCTCCGTCACCGAGGGGGAAGAGAAGCCGCTGAAATACCCGGACATGTTTGCCGCCGCCCAGCTGATGGTGATCAACAAGATCGATCTGCTGCCCTACGTCAGCTTTGACGTGGCCCGCTGCATCGAGAACGCCAAACGGGTCAACCCCTATATTCAGGTGATCCAGGTCAGCGCCACTACCGGCGAAGGGATGGATGCCTGGCTCAACTGGCTGGCCACGGCCTGAACCAGAACCGGTTAAATGCCGTTACCAACGGCGGATAGCAAGAGAGGGAGGCTGATGCCTCCCTCTCTTTTATCTGTAGACCTTGTCGGTCATGCTATCCGTCCAAAATGGCCAGCATCCCACACTCGCTTCCCCTCACCCTAGCCCTCTCCCCAGGGAGAGGGAACCGGTTTGTGGATGCCGCGGCTATACGACGCCCTCAAACCCCTCAGGGGGCTTCGAGCATAACAACCAGCCATATTTTCAAACCCCGAATTTTTCCAAACCCTAACCCCGGGCGGGTGAGATGGCACCGTCTGCCCCCTTCTCCCCTTGCGGGAGAAGGGCTGGGGATGAGGGGGAACTAACCCTCAGGCCGCATTTTCAGCCAATACACCAGTCACGGGCTGCATCTCACCAAAGCGCAGCACCCGATGACAGATCTGACGCAGCAGTGCCTGCTGGTGACTGAAGACAAGCATGGCGAGGCCGCGCTGCTCGCACTCAACCATCAACTCCCGCCAGAGCTGGCGCTGAATTTGCGGATCCAGCTGGGCAGTCACCTCATCGGCAATCAGCAATCGGGTGCGGGGATCGAGGGCGCGCAGCAGCGCGATGCGGGCCAGCTCACCGCCGGAGAGTTGGCCGGGTTTACGACTGAGCCACGCAGGCTTGACCATAAAACGTGCCAGCATGGCGTCATCGGGACGCCATACGTCCCAGAGCGCCTGGCCGGTGGTGCGATAGGGATTGAAAGTGAGTTCCGGGTGCTGGGGCACCAGCTGGATGGGGTTATAACCTTTTACCTGTTCAGGCACCGGCTGCCCATCCAGCAGGATCTGCCCGCCGGCCCCAACCGGTTGCCAACCCGCCAACACTCGCCCCAACGTGGTCTTGCCATGGCCGCTCGGAGCGGAGATGCCAAGCCGTTCGCCCGCTTTCACCGTCAGCGATAACCCCTGCCAGAGGGGGCGTTCCCCCTGGGAGATGGTGAGATTTCGTACTTCCAACATCAGGAAACCTCCGGCACAGAGAAGAGCGCATTGAACTCGGGCAGCGCCTGCCAGTGGGCACGGAGCATCTCGCTCCCCTGCCCCTGGCGCAGATGGTGGCAGCTCAAGGTGTCGCTCACCTGCCCCTGATGGAGCGCCACGATGCGATCGGCAAAGCGGGCCGCCAGCGCCAAATCGTGGGTCACCCAGAGGATGCCGCTGCCCTGATTGGCCAATTCACGCAACTGGCCGAGCAGCTGGCAGGCCAACCCTTCATCGAGCCAGGCGGTGATCTCGTCCGCCAGAATGTAGCGGGCACCGCCGAGCGCCGCGGTGCAGGCCAGAATGCGCTTGGCCATGCCGCCGGAGAGCTGGCGTGGAAATCTGTCCAGGGTGGTCGCGGGCAGCTGGTAGCGCATCAGTTGCTCGCCGAGCCGCTCGCGAGAACCGCTCTGGCCGCAGAGGCGCGCTGCGCGGCCCAACTGGCGCTCCACCGTCAGCAGCGGATTAAGGGCGCTTACCCCCTGCGGCACATAGCAGAGGGTGTGACCGCGCAAACGGGCCCGGCTGGCGTCGCACAGAGGCGTGCCATCGAGGGAGATGGTGCCGCGCATCCGCAGGTTGTCCGGCAGCAATGTCAGAGCGCTTTGCAGCAGCAGGCTCTTGCCCTCGCCGCTCCCCCCCACCAGCGCCACTATCTCCCCCGGTGCCAGTTGCAGGCTGAGATCGGTCAGCAATGGCTGCCAGCTGCGTCGCCCCAGCCAGGAGTAGTGGGCCGCCTCTATGGTCACCTGATCAAAACTCAGCATGGTTCACTCCTGTGCCACAACAGCTGTTGCAAGGCGCGGGTAGCCTGATCAAACAGCAACACCAGCAGCAGCAACATCAGTCCCGGGAAGAGGGCTAGCCACCAGCCACCGCCGGCCAGATAACGCAGGGCATCGGCCAGCAGCAGGCCCAGCGAGGCCTCGTGGGCCGCCAGCCCAAAGCCGAGAAAGCTCAAGGCCGCGCTGTGCAGCACCGCATGGGGAAACATCAGCAAAGTCCCGATAAACCATTGGGGCAACAGCCCCGGCAGCAGGTGGGTGCGCCAGCGACGCAGCGCCCCCATCCCCTGACAGCGGGCCAGCACCACATAGTCGCAGCAGGCGATCCGCCGCGCTTCTGCGCAGAGGATCAGCGCGAGCTTGGGCCAGTGGGTGAGCGCCACCGCCAGGATCACCCCGCGCATACCGCCCCCCACGGTGAAGCAGATCAAAATCAGCAGCAGCATATGGGGCAGCGCCAGCATGGCGTCGATCACCATTCGTACCGCCGCATCACATCTGGGGTGAATGAGCGACACGCTGGCTGCCACCATGGCCAGCAGGCCACTGCAGAGAGCCGTGCTGATGCCAAGCTCCAGACTGGTGAGGGTGCCCTGAAAGGCGCGCAACCAGAGATCCCGCCCCATCTGATCGGTGCCAAACCAGTGGGCCAGCGAGGGGGGCTGCTGGCGCGCCAGCAGATCCATCGGCACATCCTGATGAGAGAGGC
>NZ_JBFODQ010000050.1:0-5348 GCF_040908355.1 Aeromonas sp. R2-2
TTACCCAAAAGCACCGTAAAGCCCCGTCATTCATGGCGGGGATATAAGGTGTGAATGGCGTAGCCGTTCCATGGTTAATGAGGTGTTTGCTGTTGCTCGATGTACTGCCGGATGATCTCTATCGGAGCGCCGCCACAACTCGATGCAAAGTAAGATGGCGACCACAACATGCCCTTGTAGTAGAACTTGGCGGCGATGTCTGGCCGCTCTTTTCGCAGCACCCGACTGGATGCCCCTTTTAGGCTGTTCACCAGCGCCGATACTGCCACTTTTGGCGGGTAATTCACCAGCAGGTGAACATGATCAACCTCTCCATCCATCTCTTTTAGCTCTGCCTCAAAGTCAGCGCAGATCTTGGAGAACAGCTCTCTAAGGCGGTCGATGGCGGCATTGTCGAATACTCTTCTGCGATATTTCGTCACAAAGACCAAATGAACATGCATAGAGAAAACGCAGTGTCTGCCAGTTCTAATGTCATTGATTTTGCTCATAGACCAAAGTATATTATAGCCATGCAACGACTTCAAGCCTTCAAATATGAACTTCGGCCAGACGGCCAGCAACAGCTGCGAATGCGCCGCTTCGCTGGTTCATGCCGTTTCGTGTTCAACAAGGCGCTGGCGTTGCAGCAGGAGCGCTTTGAACAGGGCGAGAAGAAGCTCGGCTATGCGGAGCTGTGTAAACAGCTCACCCAATGGAAGTCGGAAGACTCAACCGCTTGGCTTGCCGAAACGCCCTCCCAACCCTTGCAGCAAACGCTAAAAGATCTGGAGCGAGCCTACACTAACTTCTTCGCCAAACGCGCCGATTTCCCTCGCTTCAAAAAGAAGGGTTTATCCGATAGCTTCCGCTATCCGCAAGGTTTCAAGCTCGATCAGGCCAATAGCCGTCTGTTCCTGCCTAAGTTGGGTTGGCTACGCTACCGCAACAGTCGGGATGTGCTCGGGGTGATCAAGAACATCACCGTGAGCCAATCAAGCGGTAAGTGGTATGCCGCTATCCAGACCGAGCGAGAGGTTGATGTGCCCGTTCATCAAGGCACAGCTGTTGGCCTCGATATGGGGATTAAACGCTTTGTCACCCTGTCAGATGGCAGCCACAAAGACCCACTTAACAGCTTCAAGGCTCACGAAAAAGCCTTGCGCAAAGCGCAGCAGGCGATGAGCCGCAAAGTCATATTCAGCCGCAATTGGAAGAAAGCGAAAGCCCGTATTCAGCGCATCCAGACTCATATCGGCAGTGCCCGCCGCGACTACTTGCATAAGATCTCGACCGCCATCAGCAAAAACCACGCGCTGGTATGTGTCGAAGATTTGCAGGTGCGAAATATGTCCAAGTCAGCGGCGGGCACAACTGACACGCCTGGGCGCAACGTGCGAGCCAAGTCGGGCCTGAATAAGGCTATTTTAGATCAAGGCTGGGGCGAGTTTCGGCGTCAGCTCGACTACAAGCTGGCTTGGAATGGCGGGCATTTGATAGCGGTGCCGCCGAAGAACACCAGCCGAACGTGCCCATGTTGCGGGCATATCTCGGCTGATAATCGTCAAACACAAGCTACGTTCGAATGTGTGGAGTGTGATTTTAAAGAAAACGCCGATCTAGTCGGCGCGATCAATGTGTTAAGGGCGGGACACGCCCAGTTAGCCTGTGAAGTGAGTGGTGCAATAAGGCCGCCAGCAGCAGGAACCCACCGAAGCGAATTAAGCGTAATCGCCTAACCGCAGTAGGAATCCCCGTCCTTTAGGGCGGGGAGGATGTCAACACCAGAAACCCACCACGACAGAGTTTGTCGGCATCGCCCCACCCTCACGGTTTAGCAGGCCCGGCACACGCCAAAGCCCGCCGTAGCGGGTGATTAAGAATTGCTCGTTCAGCGCAATCGAATTATCCCGCTGCCTTTGCAGACGTCACTCCCTCACACTTGAACCATCAACTGAAGGAGACACATCATGCATACACGTAGCGAACAGATGGCTGACTATATTGCCGATCGTCTCGAGTTCATCACCTTCCTCGCCTGTTGCAGCGCCCTGCTGGCCCTGCTGACCGGCATGAGTGGCCAACAGGCACTGGCCTTTACCGCCCTGAATCTGCCGTTTGGCCTCGGTATTCTGCTGGCGATGGCGATGCTGGCCCCGCTGCCCGCCCACTGGCGGCTGCCAGGCATCACCTTGCTGCTGGCAGGTTGCGCCCTGATGACCCTGCAACTGGGGGGCGAGTGGCTCAATCCGCTGGCCATCTGGAGCCTCTACGCCCTGCTCGGGCTGGAGATCATCTGGCAAGCTCGCCCCCGCGCCGTGCTAGCCACCCGCGCTCGCCAATAATAGGGCTGACCAGCGCCGGTAAACGGCGGGCTGTGATGGCTGACGCCGGTGGCAAATTGGGGTACTCTTGCGCCCCCATTTGCCACCACACTTGGCATTAACAACCTTCGCCATCACGCCCAGGAGCGCCCCGATGAAAAAAGCCTGTGCCCAGCACATTCTGGTCAAGACCGAAAAACAGTGTATGGAGATCAAGGAGAAGATCGAGAAGGGAGCCGACTTCGGCCAGATGGCCAAGCGCTTCTCCACCTGCGCCTCTGCAAAACGTAGCGGCGATCTGGGGGAGTTCAATAAAGGGGATATGGTCAAGCCCTTCGACGATGCCGTATTCAAGGGCGAACTGCTCAAGGTACTGGGGCCGGTGCGCACCAAGTTCGGCTTCCATCTGATCAAAGTGCTCTATCGCAATTAAACCATCGCAACTGACCATTCTCTCGGTGAAGCTCGCATCAGGCGGGCTTCACCGACCTCTGCATCCCCCCTCGCAAAACTGGCTGAAACAACGCCAAACTCGCATCAATTTACTAACGTTATCAGACAATTAAGTTTATCCTTCTCGGCATTGTCCACATTCGACGATGGATCCCGTGCTATGCCCCGCTCTTGCTTGTGGCCCCTGCTGGCCTGGTTACTCCCGCTCGCTGGCGCCCTCGGCAGCCGCTTCCATCTCTGGCCCTGGTGGATAGGTTTTGCGATCTGTCTCATCGGAGCGCTTGTCTCCCTTATCCTGCTGGTGCGCCTGCCCTGGAGCCGCAACCGCTACGCCAACGGCTTTGGCGCCTTGCCGCTGTTGCTGCCGCTGCTCTTTGTGGTGCAGGCGCTGCGCATGCCGCTGATCAACGATGTGAGTACCGATCCCTACAATCCCCCCCTGCTGCGCTGGGCGGCGGAGCTTAGAACCGAGCAGGATCTGCCAATTAATAGCGCCCCGCTGAAAGCAGTTGAGGCAAAACCCGGTCCTCTCTTTACCAGGGCCTCCCCTGCCGAAGTGGTGATTGAAGCCAGCGAACTGATGCAGGAGCTGGGCTGGCAGGTACGACCGAGCCCGGATGGTCTGGATGCAGTGGTCACCACCGGCTGGTTCGGCTTTCAGGATGATGTGGCGCTGCGGGTCTTTGCCGGCCCGAAAGAGACTCGCATCGATATGCGATCGGCCTCCCGTCAGGGGCGCAGCGACTTGGGTACCAACCGGGCGCGGATCGAGGATTTTCTGATCCGCCTGAACGAGCGACTCGGTCAGGCCTACAAACCCAATTTGAAACCTTGACATCCTCCCCGCCCTAAAGGACGGGGATTCCTACTGCGGTTAGGCGATTACGCTTAATTCGCTTCGGTGGGTTCCTGCTGCTGGCGGCCTTATTGCACCACTCACTTCACAGGCTAACTGGGCGTGTCCCGCCCTTAACACATTGATCGCGCCGACTAGATCGGCGTTTTCTTTAAAATCACACTCCACACATTCGAACGTAGCTTGTGTTTGACGATTATCAGCCGAGATATGCCCGCAACATGGGCACGTTCGGCTGGTGTTCTTCGGCGGCACCGCTATCAAATGCCCGCCATTCCAAGCCAGCTTGTAGTCGAGCTGACGCCGAAACTCGCCCCAGCCTTGATCTAAAATAGCCTTATTCAGGCCCGACTTGGCTCGCACGTTGCGCCCAGGCGTGTCAGTTGTGCCCGCCGCTGACTTGGACATATTTCGCACCTGCAAATCTTCGACACATACCAGCGCGTGGTTTTTGCTGATGGCGGTCGAGATCTTATGCAAGTAGTCGCGGCGGGCACTGCCGATATGAGTCTGGATGCGCTGAATACGGGCTTTCGCTTTCTTCCAATTGCGGCTGAATATGACTTTGCGGCTCATCGCCTGCTGCGCTTTGCGCAAGGCTTTTTCGTGAGCCTTGAAGCTGTTAAGTGGGTCTTTGTGGCTGCCATCTGACAGGGTGACAAAGCGTTTAATCCCCATATCGAGGCCAACAGCTGTGCCTTGATGAACGGGCACATCAACCTCTCGCTCGGTCTGGATAGCGGCATACCACTTACCGCTTGATTGGCTCACGGTGATGTTCTTGATCACCCCGAGCACATCCCGACTGTTGCGGTAGCGTAGCCAACCCAACTTAGGCAGGAACAGACGGCTATTGGCCTGATCGAGCTTGAAACCTTGCGGATAGCGGAAGCTATCGGATAAACCCTTCTTTTTGAAGCGAGGGAAATCGGCGCGTTTGGCGAAGAAGTTAGTGTAGGCTCGCTCCAGATCTTTTAGCGTTTGCTGCAAGGGTTGGGAGGGCGTTTCGGCAAGCCAAGCGGTTGAGTCTTCCGACTTCCATTGGGTGAGCTGTTTACACAGCTCCGCATAGCCGAGCTTCTTCTCGCCCTGTTCAAAGCGCTCCTGCTGCAACGCCAGCGCCTTGTTGAACACGAAACGGCATGAACCAGCGAAGCGGCGCATTCGCAGCTGTTGCTGGCCGTCTGGCCGAAGTTCATATTTGAAGGCTTGAAGTCGTTGCATGGCTATAATATACTTTGGTCTATGAGCAAAATCAATGACATTAGAACTGGCAGACACTGCGTTTTCTCTATGCATGTTCATTTGGTCTTTGTGACGAAATATCGCAGAAGAGTATTCGACAATGCCGCCATCGACCGCCTTAGAGAGCTGTTCTCCAAGATCTGCGCTGACTTTGAGGCAGAGCTAAAAGAGATGGATGGAGAGGTTGATCATGTTCACCTGCTGGTGAATTACCCGCCAAAAGTGGCAGTATCGGCGCTGGTGAACAGCCTAAAAGGGGCATCCAGTCGGGTGCTGCGAAAAGAGCGGCCAGACATCGCCGCCAAGTTCTACTACAAGGGCATGTTGTGGTCGCCATCTTACTTTGCATCGAGTTGTGGCGGCGCTCCGATAGAGATCATCCGGCAGTACATCGAGCAACAGCAAACACCTCATTAACCATGGAACGGCTACGCCATTCACACCTTATATCCCCGCCATGAATGACGGGGCTTTACGGTGCTTTTGGGTAA
>NZ_JBFODQ010000051.1:0-42478 GCF_040908355.1 Aeromonas sp. R2-2
TTGACATCCTCCCCGCCCTAAAGGACGGGGATTCCTACTGCGGTTAGGCGATTACGCTTAATTCGCTTCGGTGGGTTCCTGCTGCTGGCGGCCTTATTGCACCACTCACTTCACAGGCTAACTGGGCGTGTCCCGCCCTTAACACATTGATCGCGCCGACTAGATCGGCGTTTTCTTTAAAATCACACTCCACACATTCGAACGTAGCTTGTGTTTGACGATTATCAGCCGAGATATGCCCGCAACATGGGCACGTTCGGCTGGTGTTCTTCGGCGGCACCGCTATCAAATGCCCGCCATTCCAAGCCAGCTTGTAGTCGAGCTGACGCCGAAACTCGCCCCAGCCTTGATCTAAAATAGCCTTATTCAGGCCCGACTTGGCTCGCACGTTGCGCCCAGGCGTGTCAGTTGTGCCCGCCGCTGACTTGGACATATTTCGCACCTGCAAATCTTCGACACATACCAGCGCGTGGTTTTTGCTGATGGCGGTCGAGATCTTATGCAAGTAGTCGCGGCGGGCACTGCCGATATGAGTCTGGATGCGCTGAATACGGGCTTTCGCTTTCTTCCAATTGCGGCTGAATATGACTTTGCGGCTCATCGCCTGCTGCGCTTTGCGCAAGGCTTTTTCGTGAGCCTTGAAGCTGTTAAGTGGGTCTTTGTGGCTGCCATCTGACAGGGTGACAAAGCGTTTAATCCCCATATCGAGGCCAACAGCTGTGCCTTGATGAACGGGCACATCAACCTCTCGCTCGGTCTGGATAGCGGCATACCACTTACCGCTTGATTGGCTCACGGTGATGTTCTTGATCACCCCGAGCACATCCCGACTGTTGCGGTAGCGTAGCCAACCCAACTTAGGCAGGAACAGACGGCTATTGGCCTGATCGAGCTTGAAACCTTGCGGATAGCGGAAGCTATCGGATAAACCCTTCTTTTTGAAGCGAGGGAAATCGGCGCGTTTGGCGAAGAAGTTAGTGTAGGCTCGCTCCAGATCTTTTAGCGTTTGCTGCAAGGGTTGGGAGGGCGTTTCGGCAAGCCAAGCGGTTGAGTCTTCCGACTTCCATTGGGTGAGCTGTTTACACAGCTCCGCATAGCCGAGCTTCTTCTCGCCCTGTTCAAAGCGCTCCTGCTGCAACGCCAGCGCCTTGTTGAACACGAAACGGCATGAACCAGCGAAGCGGCGCATTCGCAGCTGTTGCTGGCCGTCTGGCCGAAGTTCATATTTGAAGGCTTGAAGTCGTTGCATGGCTATAATATACTTTGGTCTATGAGCAAAATCAATGACATTAGAACTGGCAGACACTGCGTTTTCTCTATGCATGTTCATTTGGTCTTTGTGACGAAATATCGCAGAAGAGTATTCGACAATGCCGCCATCGACCGCCTTAGAGAGCTGTTCTCCAAGATCTGCGCTGACTTTGAGGCAGAGCTAAAAGAGATGGATGGAGAGGTTGATCATGTTCACCTGCTGGTGAATTACCCGCCAAAAGTGGCAGTATCGGCGCTGGTGAACAGCCTAAAAGGGGCATCCAGTCGGGTGCTGCGAAAAGAGCGGCCAGACATCGCCGCCAAGTTCTACTACAAGGGCATGTTGTGGTCGCCATCTTACTTTGCATCGAGTTGTGGCGGCGCTCCGATAGAGATCATCCGGCAGTACATCGAGCAACAGCAAACACCTCATTAACCATGGAACGGCTACGCCATTCACACCTTATATCCCCGCCATGAATGACGGGGCTTTACGGTGCTTTTGGGTAAGTGTGAAACAACAAGAAGGTAACTGATGCGCGTTGAGGTCAAACCCGACCGGGAATATGCCTGGTTTATCCGCCCCTTTTTCTGGCTGCAAAAGCGCAACTATGGTCAGGTGCTTATTCCGGGCAAATGCTGGGGCCGCTCGCCGCGCCTGTTTGCCGCCGTCGCTACCCTCTACGGGGTCATCAACCGCAAGCGATCCCCCATCGACCCCGTGCTGCGCTCGCTGGTGACGGTGCGGGTCTCCCAGCTCAACTGGTGTCGTTTTTGCGTCGACATCAATGCCATGACCCTGGTAAAGAGAGCCGGCTCCAGCGAGAAGGTGGAGGCGCTGGCCAACTGGCGCGAAAGCCCGCTGTTCGATGAACGGGAGAAAGCAGTGCTCGACTACACCGAAGCGATGACCGGGCTGGATGGGGTTAGCGATGAACAGGCGGCCCGCCTCAAGCCCTGGTTCGACGACGACGCCATGGTTGAGCTGACCGGCCTTATCGCCTTCCAGAACATGTCGGCCAAGTTCAACGCCGCCCTCGATATCGCGCCGCAGGGCTTCTGCCAACTACCGGTGCAACCGGAACGCCCCGCCCAGCCAGACAGCAAGGACGCCTGATGAACCGGACCCGCCTGCTGCTTGCGCTGGTGATGGGGGGCCTCATCGGCACCTTTTTTACCCTCGATCTTGGCCGTTACCTCACTCTGGGCGCCTTGCAGGCCCAGCAGGCGGCACTGGCGCAATGGGTCGACAGCCACTTTGTCTCGGCCAGCCTGCTGTTCGTGCTTATCTATGTGCTGAGCACAGCCCTCTCCCTGCCCGGTGCCAGCCTGCTCACCCTGGGTGGCAGCGCGGTGTTCGGCGTCGCCTGGGGGCTGCTGCTGGTCTCCTTTGCCAGCTCCATCGGCGCGACCCTGGCCTTTCTCAGCGCCCGCTTTCTGCTGCGCGACTGGGTCACGGCCCGCTTTGGTGACAAGCTGACCACCTTTCACTCCGGCATGGCGAAGGAGGGTGCCTTCTATCTGCTCAGCCTGCGCCTCATCCCCGTATTCCCCTTCTTTCTGGTCAATCTGCTGATGGGGCTCACCCCCATCAGAGTCAGCACCTACTACTGGGTGAGCCAGCTTGGCATGCTGCCCGGCACCTTCGTCTATGTGCTGGCGGGCAGCGAGCTTGGCCAGTTAACCAGCACCGGCAATATCCTCTCTCCCGGCCTGATGATGGCGCTGACCCTGCTGGGGCTGATGCCCTGGCTGGTCAAGAAATTGACCGCACACCTCGCCCAGCGGCGCCTGCTCGCCACCTACCGCAAACCCGCTCGCTATGACTACAACCTGCTGGTGATAGGTGCCGGGGCCGGTGGACTGGTCACCAGCTATATCGCCGCAGCGGTGAAGGCCAAGGTGGCGCTCATCGAGAAACACAAGATGGGGGGCGATTGCCTCAACAGCGGCTGCGTCCCCTCCAAGGCATTGATCCGCTGCGCCCGCTTTGCCGCAGAGCAGCGCAAGGCCGACGAGCTGGGCTTTAGCCCAAGCCACTCCCGCGCCGATTTTGCCGCTGTGATGGAGCGGGTGGCTGAGGTTATCAAGGCGGTCGAGCCCCACGATTCCATCAAGCGCTATCAGGGGCTTGGGGTGGAGTGCATCGAAGGGGAGGCGCGGCTGGTCTCCCCCTGGGAGGTGGAAGTGAATGGCCAGCGCCTTGCCAGCCGCCATATCGTTATTGCCACCGGCGCCCGGCCGCTGGTGCCCAAGCTGCCGGGGCTGGATCAGGTGCCTTACCTCACCTCGGATAGCCTCTGGCAACTGCGCACCCCGCCGCGCCGCCTGCTGGTGCTGGGCGGCGGCCCCATCGGCTGCGAGCTGGCCCAAAGCTTCGCCCAGCTCGGCATTCCCGTGACCTTGGTGGAGCTCTCGGAGCAGCTGCTGCCCCGCGAAGATAGGGAAGTGGCCGACGCGCTGGCCGGGCAGATGAGCCGCGATGGCGTGCGGCTACTCACCGGCTGGCGCGCCGAGCGAGCCGACTACCTGCCCGCAGCCGAGGGGGATCTGCCCATCCGGCTGCAACTGCGCCGGGGCGATGAGACGCAGGTGATTGAAGGGGATCAACTGCTGCTGGCACTGGGTCGGGTCGCCAATGTGAGCGGCTTCGGGCTCGAAGCGTTGGGAGTCGAGTTTGCCCCCCGCGGCACCATAGCGGTCGATGGCTTTCTTGCCACCAACTTCCCCAGCATACTGGCAGTGGGAGACGTAGCGGGCCCTTACCAGTTCACCCACTTCGCCGCCCATCAGGCCTGGTATGCGGCGGTCAATGCCCTATTTGGCCAGTTCAAGCGCTTTCGGGCCGACTATCGGGTCATTCCGGCGGCCACCTACACCACTCCGGAGATTGCCCGGGTCGGCCTCAATCGCAAGGAGGCAGAGGCGCAGGGGATTCCCTTCGAGGCGACCCGCTTCGAGCTGGCCGAGCTGGATCGCGCCATTGCCGATGGTGAGCGCCACGGTTTTGTCGAGGTGCTGACCGTGCCGGGCAAGGATACTATCCTTGGCGCCACCATAGTGGGCACTCACGCCGGTGAGCGGATTGCCGAGTTCGTGCTCGCCATGCGTCACCGCCTCGGCCTTGGCAAGATCCTCGGCACCATTCACGCCTATCCCACCCTGATGGAGGGAAACAAATACGTGGCAGGTGAATGGAAACGGGCCCACCAGCCCACCCGGGTGCTGGCGTTGCTGGCCCGTTATCACCGCTGGCGCCGTGGCGCCTGACAATCAGGGAAACGTTTATGCTCAAGCCATTCTCACTGCTCGGCTCACACCTCAGATCACGCCAGAACTCTCGGCTTAAACAGCGGCTCAACGCCCTGCTGTGCGCCCTGCCACTGCTGGCCAGTGGCCCGCTGTTGGCGGCCAATCCAGACGACGGCTGGCAACAGACCCTTGAGGAGGCGAAAGGGCAGACCGTCTACTTCAACGCCTGGGGCGGCAGCCCGGAGATCAACGCCTATCTGGTGTGGGCCGGGCAGGAGCTGGCGCGCGACTATCAGGTCAAGCTGGTGCAGGTGAAGGTAGATGACATCGCCCAGAGCGTCAGCCAGCTGCTGGCCAACAAGCAGGCGGGTAAGCAAGCTGGCGGCCCCATCGACCTGCTGTGGGTCAACGGTGAGAACTTCAAGGCGCTCAAGGAGCAGGGGCTGCTTGGCGCGCCCTTTACCACTGAGCTGCCCAACATGGCGCTGGTAGACAGCAGCCTGCCGGTGAGTGAGGACTTCACCCTGCCGGTGGAAGGGCTGGAAGCCCCCTGGGGCATCGGCCAGCTCAATCTGATGGTCGACACCGAAGAGGTCGCCAGCCCGCCCACCTCGGCTGCAGCCCTGCTTGCGTGGGCCAAGGCCCATCCCGGCCGTTTCACCTATCCCAAGCCGCCCCAGTTCCATGGCTCCAGCTTTCTCAAGCAGATCTTGCTGGAGTTGACGCCAAACCCCGCCCCCCTCTATCGGGAAGCGACCGAGAGCGACTTTACCAAGCTCACCGCCCCGCTCTGGGCCTGGCTCGATGAGCTGCATCCGGCACTCTGGCGCAAGGGCAAGCTGTTCCCCACCAGCGCCGCCGAAACCCGCCAACTGCTCGATGATGGCGAACTGGCCATGGCCATCAGCTTCAACCCGCAGGAGGCGCAAAGCGCCGCCCAGATTGGCGCCCTGCCCCCCAGTGTGGAGGCGGTTGCCATGGAGAAAGGGGCGCTCACCAACAGCCATTTTCTCGCTATCCCCTTCAACGCCAGTGCCCGCGCCGGGGCCAAGGTGGTGGCCAACTTCCTGCTGAGCCCGGCAGCGCAGGCGCGCAAGGCCAATCCGGCATTCTGGGGTGATCCCAGCGTGCTGCGGGCCGATGCCCAGCCTGACTCCACAAAGGGGCAACCGGCATTGCGCTTCAAATCAGTGTCAGAGCCCCATCCCAGCTGGCAGCTCAAACTGGAAGCGGCCTGGGCCGGGCGTTACGGCCACTGATGAGTGCCGCTGGTCACCCGCTTGCCCGCTCCCGACCATGGCGCAGGTTGCTGATCCGCCACCGCGGGATGGGTATGGGCGTTGTTTATCTGGTGATCTTCGTCATTCCCCTGCTGGCGGGGCTATGGCAACTGCTGGCGGAGGGGATGACCGCCTCTCATCTTGCCTTGCTGTTGGCCCAGCCTGGCCTGTGGCACTCCGCTGCGCTGAGCCTGTGGATTGGCGCCGCCTCGACCCTCGGTAGCCTGCTGTTGACCGCCCTGCTGCTGGCCCACAGCGACAGCCGGGCTTTCGGCCTGCTCCGCCGCCTGCTCTCGCCGATGCTGGCCATGCCCCACGTCGCCTTTGGCATCGGTTTTACCTTTCTGCTCGCCCCCTCCGGCTGGCTGCTGCGGCTCGTCTCGCCAGCCCTTACCGGATTTGAACTGCCCCCCGATTGGCAGACTATTCGCGACCCTCTAGGACTCGGGCTGATTACACTGCTCGTGTTCAAAGAGACCCCCTTTCTGCTGCTGATGGCGATGGCCGCGCAGCAACCCATCCCGCTGGCGCGCCAGCAGTGGCTGGGGGCGAGCCTCGGCTTCAGCCCCCCCCAGATCTGGTGGCGCCTGCTGCTGCCAGCGCTCTGGCCCGCCCTGCACCTGCCCATCTATGCGGTGGCAGCCTATGGTGTGGCGGTGGTGGATCTCGCCCAGCTGCTCGGGCCCGATGCCCCCGCCCCGCTGGCGGTGCGGTTGTGGCTCTGGTATCAGGACCCGGATCTGCTCTGGCGCGGTGCCACCGCCAGCGGCGCCCTGCTGCTGCTCGCCATCACGGCGCTGCTGATCGCCCTGCTCAGATTACTGGAGTGGTTTCATCAAGAAGTGGGCAAAGGCTGCTGGCTCGATGGCAAACGGGCGATGCCTCACTCCTTTGCCAACCGGCTCGCAGCATGCTTTTCATTCACCCTGATCACCCTCAATCTGGCGGTGCTGGCGGCCCTGCTGCTCTGGTCGCTGGCGCGCCGCTGGCCCTTTCCCGCCCTCTTGCCCAGTCAGTGGAGCGGTCACTACTGGCTGGATCTGCTGCCAACCCTGCTGCCGCTGCTGGCAACCAGTGCGCTGTTGGCACTGGCGAGTGGCTTGCTGGCGCTGGTGATGGCGGTGTGTAGTCTGGAGGTGCAAGCCGGGCGCCGCCGCTGGCCACTTTGGCTTGTCTGCCTGCCGCTGTTGCTGCCGCAGGCCAGCCTGCTGTTTGGCATCCGGCTCGGGCTGGACTGGCTTGCACATGACTCGATAAGCAGCGCCATTGGCTGGAGCTGGGTGCTCTGGAGCCAGCTGCTGTTTGTCTTTCCCTATGTCTATTTGTGCCTGCACGGCCCCTATCGTCAGTTCGATCCGCGGATCACCCAAAGCGCCCTGCTGCTGGGAGCAACACCGTGGCGAGCCTGGTGGCAGGTCAAAGCACCGCTACTGGCCCGCCCTCTGCTATTTGCCTTCGGTGTCGGGGCGGCGGTAAGCCTGGCCCAGTATCTGCCGACCCTGCTGTTTGGCGCAGGCAGAGTGGTCACCATCACCACCGAAGCGGTGGCCATCGGCAGTGGCCTCAACCGGCGGCTGGCGGGGCTCTACGGCCTGCTGCAACTGCTGCTGCCGCTCGTTATCTATCTGCTGGCGCTCTGGCTGCCGGCGCGGATCAATCCGGCGCTCAAGGGGGGCGGCTCACGATGAACTCTCATGATGGAAATAGCCATGTGCTGAGCACCACGCCTCTTCGGCTCTATCTGGAGGAAAGCCTGTTGCTCTCGCTGCCCGCCCTGCAGGTGGCACCCGGCGAGGTGTTGACCCTGATGGGGCCCAGCGGCTGTGGTAAAAGCTCCCTGCTGGCGGGGCTCGCCGGGGTACTGCCGAGCGCGCTGACGGGGAGCGGCCCAATCCGGCTGGAGGGGGAGGTAAGGCTCGGCGAGCGGCCACTCAACACCTTGCCTGCGCAAGCGCGGCGCATCGGCATGCTGTTTCAGAATGACTTGCTGTTTGACCATCTGACGGTGGCGGAGAACCTGATGTTCGGCATGCCGGCGACCATCAAGGGAAAACGCGCGCGGCGGGAAAAGGCACTGGCCGCATTGGCACGGATCGCGCTGGCGGATCAGGCTGACAAGCTGCCGCAACTGCTATCGGGGGGTCAGCGGGCGCGGGTCAGCCTGCTGCGGGCGCTGTTAGCGGAACCCGACGCCCTGCTGCTGGACGAGCCCTTCTCCCGCCTCGACAAGCCGCTGCGGGCCGCCTTTCGCCAGCTGGTGTTCGCGCAGATCAAAGCGCTGGCCATTCCCGCCATTCTGGTAACCCACGACGAAGACGACGCGCCGGGCACCATACTTCACCTCACCGAATCCTGTTTTTGACCGAGGAGTTCACCTTGTTTGACCGCCACCTGATCCCCGTGATCCGCAGCCCCCTCAGCCAGCTTGCCAAGCCGCTCTGCCGCGCCGGGATCAGCGCCAATCAGGTGAGCCTCACCGGCTTTGCTATTGGCATGCTGGCGCTGCCGCTGCTGGCCTTTGGTTGCTATCAATGGGCGCTCGCGGCGATCCTGCTCAACCGCTTGCTGGACGGGCTCGATGGCGCAGTGGCGCGGGAAACCGGCATCACCGACTGCGGCGGCTTTCTCGACATCACGCTCGACTTTATTTTCTACGCCGCCGTGGTACTAGGCTTTGCCCTCGCCGCCCCCGCCAATGCACTGCCCGCCGCCACCCTGCTGTTTGCCTTTATGGGCACAGGGTCGAGCTTTCTGGCGTTTGCCATCATGGCGGGCAAGCGGGGGATCGACAATCCGGTCTACCACCACAAGTCCCTCTACTATCTGGGCGGCCTCACCGAGGGGAGCGAGACCATAGCTCTCTTTGTGCTGATGTGTCTGTGGCCCGCCGCCTTCGCCCCGCTCGCCTACGGCTTTGCGCTGCTCTGCGCCATCACCACCCTGACCCGGCTCTGGAGCGGTTACCACACCCTGCGTCACCCACCGCGCTAAACAGTGCAGCCCTCACCTAAGGGCTAATCTATCGCACGATGAATTGGTGGCCAACGAGGCGCACGGAACACTTGCACGGGGATGACAATGTTTTACCATGACGACACTTTTGTCAGTCTCTTTGAGAACCCTATGCGTCGCCTTGCCTCTCTTCTCACTCTGTCGTTATTCCCCCTGCTCGGTGGCTGCAGCAGCGCCCCGGCCCCCAAGCCCGTGGTCAAGCCTCAACCCAACAGTGCCTTTATCAATCAGGCGCCATCGAGCAAACCCGTTTACACACAAGGGGTTAGCAAGGGGGATTTCGCCAATCGCCCCAATGTGGACAGATTCGTCCAGAAGATGGTCGAGCAGCATGGCTTCGACAACGCCCAGTTGCATCAGCTGCTGGCACAGGCAGAGCGCTACGACTGGATCATCCGCCTGATGGATGCCCAGGCGCCGACCACCGCCAAGCCCACCGGCCCGACCGGCGCCTGGAACCGCTATCGCGCCAAGTTCATCACCCCGGATAACGTGCAAAACGGCGTCAACTTCTGGCGTGAATACGCAAGCGAGCTGAACCGGGCGGAGCAGATCTACGGGGTACCGCCGGAGATCATCGTCGGCATTATCGGGGTGGAGACCCGCTGGGGCCGGGTGATGGGCAAGACCCGCATTCTGGATGCGCTGGCCACCCTGGCGTTTGATTATCCGCGCCGCGCCGAGTTCTTCACCAGCGAGCTGGAAGCCTTCCTGGTGATGACCCGCGATGAAGGGATGGATCCTGCAGAACCCAAGGGCTCCTACGCCGGGGCCATGGGCTATGGCCAGTTCATGCCCTCCAGCTTCCAGCGCTATGCGGTGGACTTTGACGGCAACGGCCACACCAATTTGTGGGATCCGGTGGATGCCATCGGCAGCGTTGCCAACTACTTCAAGGCCCACGGCTGGGAGAAAGGGCAACCGGTGGCGGTGCGCGGTCAGGGCCAACTGCCCGGCTACGAGCATGGCTTCCAGACCCGCTACCCGGTCGCCACTCTGCGCCGCGCAGGGCTCACCCCCACCAGCAGCTTGGGCAATCACAGCGAGTCGAGCCTGCTGCGCCTCGATGTGGGCACCGGCTACCAATACTGGTACGGCCTGCCCAACTTCTACACCATCACCCGCTACAACCACAGCACCCACTACGCCATGGCGGTGTGGCAGCTGGGTCTGGCGGTGAAGGCGGCACGCTGACAACTCGCTGGTATAAAACAGACAATTAAAAAGGAGCCATTATGGCTCCTTTTTTATATCCAACGTTCAACCCCATCAGGGGCTCAAGGATGACTACCTGATTTAGACGCCTGCCTTGGCCAGCGCCGCAGAGACGATCTGCTGGGCTTCTTGCTGGATCAGATCCAGGTGCGCCTCGCCCTTGAAGCTCTCCATGTAGATCTTGTAGATGGACTCGGTGCCGGAGGGGCGCGCCGCGAACCAGCCGTTCTCGGTCACCACCTTCAGGCCACCGATGGCTGCATCGTTGCCCGGCGCCTTGGTCAGCTTGGCGATAATGGGCTCACCGGCCAGGGTAGAGGCTTCGACCAGTGCCGGATCCAGCTTGGAGAGCACCGCTTTCTGGGCGCTGTTGGCCGGGGCGTCGATACGGCGATAGCTGGAGCGGCCAAACTTGGTTTCCAGTGCGTCGTAGTGGGCCTGCGGATCCTTGCCGGTAACCGCCAGAATTTCGGCCGCCAGCAGCGCCAGAATGAAGCCATCCTTGTCGGTGGTCCAGACGGTGCCGTCTTTGCGCAGGAAGGAGGCGCCCGCGCTCTCTTCGCCGCCAAAGCCGAACTCGCCGCTATAGAGGCCATCCACGAACCACTTGAAGCCGACCGGCACCTCTTTCAGGGTGCGGCCAATCTCGCCGGCAACCCGGTCGATCATCGAAGAGGAGACCAGCGTCTTGCCGACAGCCGCATCGGCAGCCCAGCCGGTGCGATGGGTAAACAGATACTGGATTGCCACCGCCAGATAGTGGTTCGGGTTCATCAGGCCGGACTTGGTAACGATGCCGTGACGGTCATAGTCAGGGTCATTGCCAAGGGCGATGTCGAACTTGTCTTTGAGGGCAATCAGGCTCGCCATGGCGAACGGGCTGGAGCAGTCCATCCGGATCTTGCCGTCTTTATCCAGGGTCATGAAGGAGAAGGTCGGGTCGACCTTGTAGTTCACCACCTCGATATTCAGGCCATAGGTCTTGGCGATAACGTCCCAATAGGCGACGCCGGAGCCACCCAGCGGATCGACACCGATCTTGATGCCAGCGTTCTTGATGGCATCCATGTCCAGCACGTTCTTCAGATCATCCACATAAGGGGTGACATAGTCGTGCTCGACCACGAACGGGCTCTTGAGCGCTTCGGCGAACGGCATCCGTTTCACACCGGCCAGACCCGCTTCCAGAATGGCGTTGGCACGGTCCTCCACCCACTTGGTGATCTCTCCTTCGGCGGGGCCACCGTGAGGCGGGTTGTACTTGAAGCCACCATCTTCCGGCGGGTTGTGGGACGGGGTGATCACCACCCCGTCAGCGCGCGCAGCCGGTTTGCCTGCATTGTGGCGCAGGATGGCGTGAGAGATGACCGGGGTCGGGGTAAAGCCCATACCGGCTTGAATGCGAGTTTCAACGCCGTTGGCCGCCAGCACTTCGACTGCGCTGGCAAAGGCGGATTCGGACAGGGCATGGGTATCCATGCCGACAAACAGCGGGCCAGTGATACCGGCCTGCCGGCGATATTCCACCAGCGCTTGGGTCACCGCCAGAATATGGGATTCGGTAAAGGCGTTGTGCAAGGCACTGCCACGGTGGCCGGAGGTACCGAAGGCAACCCGCTGCTCGGGGCGGCTCATGTCCGGCTTGTTGAGGTAGTAGGCACTGACCAGACGGGGGATGTTGGTCAGGTCGCTTAAACGAGCCGGCTGACCGGCGTGGGAATGCTGAGCCATGGCGTTTTCCTTGCGTAATGGCGGCCTTGCCGGGCAAGGCCTGAGTCTTGATAAACCGTTAAATGGCGCCACACACCTGCGCGATCACCTCTTCGCCATAGCCCATGCTGGCCATCAGCTGGGCCACCATATTCTGCTTGCGGCTGGTGTTGGTGTTGGTGATCACCCAGAACGGGGTGTCCGGTACCGGCTTGGGCTTGGTGGTGCTACCACTGGCACGCAGAGCCTCGGGATCCCGTGAGAAATAGACGCGCTTGCGTCCCTTGATTTCGGTGGCCTGGGTAAACCCGACCGGATCGTCCCGGTAGAGGGTACTGAGCACCTGCATGAAGCGGTTGATGGACTTCTCTTCTTTTTGCAGCTCACCGGAATCGAGCAGGGCTTGCAGCCCTTGCCGGGTGGCTACCGCACTGGGCTGCACGACGGCAACGGGCTCGGCAACCGGCACACGTTCGTGAGCAGGCTGTTCCAGCAGACGGCGCAGGATATCGGAGGCACTCTCACCAATGTGCCGGGTCTGGCTGGCGATATAGAAGTAGAGATCGTCATCAAGCTCGATGGTTTTCATAGGGATGCGCTGGACTCGTCGAAATTCGGATGCGGCGATTATACATAGGCAAACCCGACAGCCCAAGCAAGGGGCTGGCAGATGTACATGAATCTCATCGAGAATACGGCATAATAGCGGGCCAAGTGTGTGATCAGCCGCACTGATAGCCGATCCGGACGGGATTTTTTAGAAAAAAAACCACATGAATTTCCTATCCGTTGGACGAAATCCTTTTCTTTCCAGTGCGTTAAATAAAACAGCGATACGCACCCACGACCGACAAGGTGTCATTTTGCAACAAAACAGCATATTGAACTTCAAGGAGCAGGGTCAGGGCCCGGCGGTCATTCTGATCCACGGCCTGTTTGGCAGCCTCGATAACCTCGGCCTGCTGGCCCGTGCTCTCTGCGAGCAATACCGGGTTATCAGCGTCGATCTGCGTAACCACGGCGCCTCCTTTCATGGCAGCGAGATGAGCTATCCGGCGCAGGCGGCCGATATTCTGACCCTGATGGATCGGCTGAATATTGCCGACGCCACCCTGATTGGCCACTCGATGGGGGGCAAAGTGGCGATGCAGGTCGCCAAGCTGGCGCCAGCACGTGTAAGCCGTCTAGTCGTCGCCGATATGGCACCGGTCGCCTATCCCCACTCCCGCCACCAGAATGTGTTCGCCGGACTCAACGCCACACTGCACACGCCGCCGCAAAGCCGCAGCGAAGCGGAAGCCATGTTGGCCGAACATATCGAGATCGCCGGGGTACGCCAGTTCCTGCTCAAATCCTTCGCCAGAGGCGAGCATGGCTGGGGTTGGCGCTTCAATGTGCCGGCGCTTGAGCAAAACTACGCCGACATCATGGGCTGGCCAGAGGATGATCGCCGCTTCGAGGGGCCGGTGCTCTTTATCAAGGGGGGGGATTCTGACTATATGCAGCCGCAATACAGCGAGGCGGCACTGGCCCAATTCCCGGCGGCAAAGGTGCGTGTCATCGCGGGTACCGGCCACTGGCTGCATGCGGAAAAACCGGCTCTGTTCAACAAATTGGTTGTGGATTTCCTGTCGACAGGCGGTTAACAGTTTCAAATCCTTTGTGATATAGTGCGCCCGTCATAAGGAGTGTGCGCAATCCATGCTAAGTGAACATATCGACCTGATCGAAAGTTTGGGCCTCAAGTTATTCTTTGTGGCCATTTTCATATTGATTGGCCTGGCCATTCAGGACGTGCTCAAGCGCGGCAACGTGCCCCGTTTCGGTCGTTTTATCGTCTGGTTGGTACTGTTTCTGGGTTGTGCGGGTTTTGTCGCCAAGGGGCTGATCGAACTGGGCTGGGAAGGCTCAGGACTCGGCTAACTTATTTTCATCTGTGATGTATGGCCAAACAGCAAACTGATCGAACAACACTGGATCTGTTCGCAAATGAGAAGCGCCCCGGCAGGCCAAAGACCAATCCACTCCCCCGCGAGACCCAGCTCAAGATCAACAAGCGTAACCAGCTTAAGCGCGATCGGGAAAATGGGCTGAAGCGGGTAGAGTTAAAGGTGGAGGCCGAGTTGCTGGAGCGCCTGAACCAACTTGCGTTACAACAGAACATCAGCCGAGCCGAGCTGATCCAATCTATCCTGAAACAACAGATTGAGTCCGCCTTTGCGGTGGACATTGCAGTCTGAGCGTTGAGCATTAACA
The DNA here is from genome assembly GCF_040908355.1 of Aeromonas sp. R2-2. NCBI lineage: Bacteria > Pseudomonadati > Pseudomonadota > Gammaproteobacteria > Aeromonadales > Aeromonadaceae > Aeromonas > Aeromonas sp. R2-2. Next base: position 13,977 of record NZ_JBFODQ010000051.1, read on the forward strand.
CCAAATACGGGTAACTAAACACTATGGCAAGTGTAGGTCTGTTTTTTGGCAGCGATACCGGTAACACCGAAGCTGTCGCCAAGATGATCCAGAAAGAGCTGGGCAAAAACCTGATTGAAGTCCGTGACATCGCCAAGAGCAGCAAGGCCGACATCGAGAGCTTTGATCTGCTGATGTTCGGCATCCCGACTTGGTACTACGGCGAAGCCCAGGCCGACTGGGACGACTTCTTCCCCGATCTGGGCGAAATCGACTTCACCAACAAGCTGGTCGCCATCTTCGGTTGCGGTGATCAGGAAGACTATTCCGAGTACTTCCTCGACGCCATGGGCACCCTGCGTGACATCGTCGAAGCAAAAGGCGCCATCATCATCGGTCACTGGCCGACTGCCGGCTACGAGTTCGAAGCCTCCAAGGCACTGGTCGATGACAAGCACTTTGTCGGTCTGGGTATCGATGAAGATCGCCAGCCGGAGCTGACTGCTGAGCGCGTCAAGGGCTGGTGCAAGCAGCTGCACGAAGAGATGTGCCTGGGCGAGCTGGAGTAATCCACCTCCCCCTCATACCTCTGACAACAAGGGCCCCGACGGGGCCCTTGTTGTATCTGCTTGTTGCGATGCCTGCCTTTATTCTTCCCTGTTATTCACCTCTGTGCTCCGGTTTGGCCCGCACATAGAGGGTGCGCTTGACCTGCGCCACCAGCTCGCCGCTCTTGTCTTGCACCGTCACCTCGAATTCGGGGAAGTGCTTGTTGCCACCTTCGGTCGCCGCCACGATTTCGGCCAGCTTGCCCTCGGTCAGGTTGAACTCGGCCACCAGCTTGCCCTTGCCCGGCTTGATGTAGTTGATGCTGCCCGCCTTGTCCCAGACGTAGTAGCGATTCTTGAAGTAGCCCATCAGCATCAGTGGATAGATGGGGTCTGTCATGGCAAACATGCTGCCGCCAAACTGGGTGCGGTTGGCATTCTTGTTCCACCAGCGGGATTTCAGGGTCACCCGGCAATAACGAAAGTCATCGCTCAGGGTCTCTATCTTGATACCGGCACCCCAGAAAGGGGGCCAGGCGTTGAGTGCGCGGCGCACCCAGGCCGCATTGTCAAAAAGCCAATCCATGGATCTCATCCGACCAGAAATATGAAAGTTACATCTTATCAACATCTGCCATGCCAGCAAGTCGGACGACACGATTGATTATTTCAATCCAACCGGCCATTTATGACTAAACCCCTTGAATTGCTGGGTTTATTTTTAGGGAGGCTACGACCTATAATGACAGGCCAAGCGAGTTCAAGGTTGCCATTCCTGCGGCAGTCCATCAGAATAACCCCACCTTCGAGAATGCGAATAAGTAGAATATGGCAGACAACAACCAAGCGTTAAAAAAGGCCGGGCTCAAGATCACCTTGCCCCGGGTCAAAATCCTGGAAATCCTGCAACAGCCGGACTGCCAGCACACCAGCGCCGAGGATCTCTATAAACGACTGATCGACCTGGGTGAAGAGATTGGTCTCGCTACCGTCTATCGCGTTCTCAACCAGTTTGATGATGCCGGTATCGTTACCCGTCACCACTTCGAAGGTGGCAAGTCGGTATTCGAGCTGGCCACTCAGGAGCACCACGACCACCTGGTTTGCCTCGACTGCGGCAAGGTGATCGAGTTCTCCGACGAAGTGATCGAACAGCGTCAGCGCGAGATCGCCAAGAAATTCAATATCCGTCTCACCAACCACAGCCTCTACCTCTACGGTCATTGTGCTACCGGTGAGTGCAAGCACGACGAATAAGTCGCCCGCGACTTGCAGATAACGGACAATAAAAAAAGCCAGCATCAGCTGGCTTTTTTATTGTCCGGCGCAGGCCGCTGGCAGCACACAGGGCAGGGTTTCCCCTGCCCCATCGGCTTAGCCTTCTACCTTGCCCCAGGAGTCGCGCAGGGCAACGGTGCGGTTAAACACCAGATGCTCCGGGCTGGAGAGCTTGTTGTCGGCGCAGAAGTAACCTTCACGCTCGAACTGGTAAGCCTGCTCCGGCTTGGCGTCCTTCAGGGAAGCCTCGACACGGGCCCCCTCGATGATCACCAGAGATTCCGGGTTCAGCGCAGCTTCGAAGTCATCCTCGGCGCCCGGGTTCGGCACCTTGAACAGACGGTCGTAGAGACGCACTTCCGCTGGCAGGGAGTGGGTGGCGCTGACCCAGTGGATCACCCCTTTCACCTTGCGGCCATCGGCCGGATCCTTGCCCAGAGTCTCGGGATCGTAGGAGCAGTAGATGCAGGTGACTTTGCCATCGGCATCTTTCTCGATGCGCTCGGCCTTGATCACATAGGCATTGCGCAGACGCACTTCCTTGCCCAGCACCAGACGCTTGAACTGCTTGTTCGCCTCTTCTTTGAAGTCCGCTTCGTCGATGAAGATTTCACGGGTAAAGTTCAGCTCGCGGGTCCCCATCTCGGCATTGCTCGGGTGGGCCGGGGCAGTCAGCACTTCATCGGCAGCCAGGTTCTCGATGACCACTTTCACCGGATGCAGCACGGCCATGGCGCGCGGGGCATGCTCGTTGAGGTCTTCGCGGATGCAGGCTTCCAGCATGCTCATCTCGACGATGTTGTCCTGCTTGGTGACGCCGATGCGTTTGCAGAACTCGCGAATGGAGGCCGGAGTGTAACCACGACGACGCAGACCGGAGACGGTCAGCATACGCGGGTCATCCCAACCATCGACGTGCTTCTCGGTCACCAGCAGGTTCAGCTTGCGCTTGGACATGACAGTGTATTCGAGGTTCAGACGAGAGAACTCGTACTGACGGGGGTGGCAGTCGATGGTGATGTTATCCAGCACCCAGTCGTACAGACGACGGTTGTCCTGGAACTCCAGGGTGCAGATGGAGTGGGTGATCCCTTCCAGCGCGTCCGAGATGCAGTGGGTGAAGTCATACATCGGGTAGATGCACCACTTGTCACCGGTCTGGTGGTGGTGGGCAAACTTGATGCGGTAGATAACCGGATCACGCATCACCATGAAGGGGGATGCCATGTCGATCTTGGCGCGCAGGCAGGCGGTGCCTTCGGCGAACTCGCCATTCTTCATCTTGGCAAACAGCGCCAGGTTCTCTTCCACGCTGCGATCGCGGAACGGGCTGTTCTTGCCAGCTTCAGTCAGAGTGCCACGGTACTCGCGCATCTGCTCGGGCGTCAGCTCGTCCACATAGGCCAGACCCTTTTCAATCAGCTCGATGGCGTAGCCGTGCAGCTTGTCGAAATAGTCGGAGGAGTAGCAGATCTCGCCGTTCCACTGGAAGCCGAGCCACTGTACGTCCTGCTTGATGGACTCTACGTACTCGATATCTTCCTTCACCGGGTTGGTGTCATCGAAACGCAGGTTGCACTGGCCCTGATAGTCGCGGGCGATGCCGAAGTTCAGGCAGATGGATTTGGCGTGGCCGATATGGAGATAACCGTTCGGCTCGGGCGGAAAACGGGTATGCACGCTGCTGTGCTTACCGCTGGCCAGATCTTCATCAATGATCTGACGAATAAAGTTAGTTGGGCTGTTCGCCTGACTCATGGCTCACCTCAAAAAAGCGTCACTGGCGGAAGTTGTGCCGGCTGGCACCCTCATCCCCCCGCCGTCAAGCCGGGTATGATCCCTTATTACGGGCGCTGTCTCAACCTGAATTTGGCACTTCCGGGCCATTTCCCGGCCATTGCGCCACTAAAAACGGCGTGGCTTGGCACATTGCACACCAAATGCATAAAAAAGCCCCGCACTAGGCGGGGCTGAAAGTGATGAAAAACACAAAACAGACAATTACACACAACAAAGGCTCACACGCACAGTCAACCTTTCCCAAACCCGATGCGCCATCGCCCTTGGGAAAGGCGGGTCTTGCGACCCACCTCATGTTAACGGTTGACTGCTATCAGTTCAGTTCGGTGACACGGCTGGTGCGCTTGCCATCGAAGCTGGTGGTACGCAGGTAGACCTTGCCATTCACGCTCGGCTTGGCCGCGGCGTCATAGGCACTCCAGTTGGTACCGTCCAGGCTGTACTGGATGGGCAGACCCGGCAGATCCACGTTCGCTTCCAGCACACCGTTCACTACCTTGGCACCCGGTACGGAGAGGCGGTATTCAACACCGGCCTGATCCAGTTTCGGCAGCACGCGCTGACCCAATACGTTGGCAAACTGGTTCCACTCTTTGTTGAGGGTGGCCTTGTTGACGAACTTGGTCTCGCCGGAGAACTCGCGACCCTTCACATAGTTCAGCTCGAAGCCACCTTTGTGCCAGGCACGCTCGGCCACGGAGAAGATACGCGGGTAGACCATGTACTCATACTGAGCATCGGTACGCACGGTTTCACTCCACTGCTGACCGGAGATCCCCTTGAACTTGACCGGATCCTGGTCACCTTTGGCCACGAAGGCGTTGCCGTCGCGGTCAACCGAGGTCTCGGCGTTCTGTGGCAGGTTTTCCGGGGCGAAGGCAAACACCTTGCGCGTGTCGTTGAAACGGGTTGCCCAGTAGTAGCCACGCTCGGCCGGGTGTACTTCGTTCGGGAAGTCGAAGTAGAGGTAATCCGGGTTGGACAGCACCACTTGGTAACCCTTGTGGGCCCACTTCATCGCTTCGTTGAAGCCACCCCAGTAGAGGGTTTCCCAGAAGTTGACACGGGTGTTGTCGGTGGCGAAGTCCTTGGCACCGCTGGCGTACTTCAGGCCATCTTCCCACGCCTGCAGGGTAGAGAAGCCGCGGTCTTTGACCATCTGGCCCACTTCCTTGGCGAAGTAAACCGGCAGCTCGCCCACTTCCTTGATCTTGCCTTCGTCGATCATCTTCTGGCACATCGGGGACTTGCCAAACGGCTTGTCCTGCTTGCTGGAGTCGACGTTACCTTTCCAGGCGACCAGCTCTTCTTTCTTGGTAACGGCCGGATCCTGATAGCCACCGCCCTGCATGATGTTCTTCGCCTCATCACCACCGTAATGCCATGCGGTCAGCGGCTGACCGGCGGCCTGGTGCATCTGGGCAACTTCATCCATTACCTTGGCCACGAAGGTGGCAGCACCCGGCTGGCAAGGGTTGATGAAGGACATCTTGTCGTAGAACTGGACCGAGGTGACGTTGGAGGTGTCAGCCGGATCAGTCAGACGGAACTGGTTGGCTTCCGCTTCTTTGCCTTCCGCCATCAGACGCTTGTAGCGCGCTTCCATGGAGATCACGGCAGCACGAGCGTGGGCCGGCATGTTGATCTCGGGGATCACGGTCACACCGCGGGCCTTGGCATAACGCACCAGATCCACGTAGTCAGACTTGCTGTAGAAACCGGAACCCTGGTTGTCGCTGGTCGGGCCGGAACCCAGTTGCGGCATCAGGCACTTGGTTTCGGACTCGTCGTGGCAACGCTGGCTACCGACCTGAGTCAGCTCCGGCAGACCCGGGATCTCCAGACGCCAGCCTTCATCGTTGGTCAGGCCAAGGTGCAGCACGTTGAGCTTCATGGCAGACATCTGGTCAACCAGCTTCTTCATGGTATCCAGACTGCGGAAGTGACGGGCCACGTCGGTCTGCATGCCACGGTATTCAAAGCGCGGCGCATCCTCGACGGTCATCGGGCTCACCAGCTTGTCATCAACACCCAGCAGGGAGATCAGGGATTGTGCACCCCAGAATGCCCCGTCGATGTCGCGACCCTGGATCACGGTGCCCTTCTGACCGATGGTCATGTCATAGCCTTCAGCCTGCTTGAGCTTGCTGCCGAGCTTGATGGTCACCGGGTAGCCGGTGTCGGAGAGGGTAACACCCAGCTTGGTCAGTTGAGCCTTCAGGGCCTCGGCGCGATCGCTCGGCAAGTCCAGGGCATTGAGTTTGATGGTAGAGAAGTCAACCTGCGGGCCAGCTTTGACTACCTGCTTCATCGGGGTCGGCAGGATCTGGTTGTCAATCTTGCCAGCCGGCAGCAGGGTGCTGGTCTGGTTGGCCGCGAAGCGGGTCTCGCTGTTCATCAGGATGTTCTTGTCATCCTTGGTACGCTTCCAGCCATCGGCCGGCATCGGCTTCTCGTAGGTGCTGGCATCATTGATGTTGCTCATGCTGGCCAGTACTTTCGGCTCGGCACCTTCGCTGGCGACATACCAGTTCGGCATGATGTCAGATTCGAACAGTACCCAGTATTCCACCACCAGCGGCACTTCGACCGTGGCATCCTTGGCAAAGCCCTGGAACTTCTCGGTTGGCGTCAAACGATAGAGATCGCCGGTCAGGTGAGTGATGGTGAACTGGTCGTTATCCACACGCTGGATACGACGAATGGAAGAGACGTAGATGCTCCAGTCTTTGGAGGTGACGTCCGCACCGGTATTGGTCAGGTGCAGCTTGGCAACGCCACAGCTCGCCCACTCGGAACCGAGCGCCTGGCAATCGAGGCCGGCACCGGCGCCGTCGTTGGTGACCACTTCATACTTGACCACCAGGTTGTTGGCGAGGGAGTCGACCACAGCCTGCTTGGCGGCATCGGCTGCCTGGACCTGGCTGACAAAAACGGTAGACATGGCAATGGCTAACAGAGAATGTTTCAAGTTCATAACTGCTGCTCTCATTTGAAGTAAAGGTTGGATTTTCTTGGCTTTTTTATATGGGGCCCCCGAGCGGGGCCCTTAGTTATGTCAACAATGGACTTAGACTTGAGGTGAGCGAGTCGCTCGATTAACGCAGGGCTTTCATCTCACCGGCGATGATTTCGGCCAATGGGCCCAGAATCACCTGCAGGTTCTGCTCACCGAGTTTGACCACACCGGCCGCACCCAGGGCTTTCAGCTTGCGCTCATCGACGATGCTGCGGTCTTTCAGAGTCAGACGCAGACGGGTGATGCAGGCATCGATGGAGACCAGGTTCTCTTGACCACCCAGCACTTCCAGGTATTGCTTGGCCAGCTCGGTACGGTTGGTAGATTGAGCGGCAGCCGGAGCAGTATCTTCGTCATCTTCACGACCCGGGGTTTTCAGGTTCAGCTTGGCAATCACTACGCGGAACACGGTGTAGTAGAGGCCGAAGAAGACCAGACCCTGAGGGATCAGCATGTACCAGTTGGTCGCCAGCGGGTTACGGCTGGAGAGCACCATATCCACCAGACCGGCACTGAAACCGAAACCGGCCATCCACTGCATGGAGGCAGCGATGAACACGGAGATACCGGTCAGCACAGCGTGAATGACATACAGTACCGGCGCCACGAACATGAAGGAGAACTCGAGCGGCTCGGTTACACCGGTGAAGAAGGAGGCAAAGGCAGCTGCGATCATGATAGAGGCAACTTTCTCTTTGTTCTCTTTCTTGGCGGAGTGGTAGATGGCCAGAGCGGCACCCGGCAGACCGAACATCATGATGGGGAAGAAGCCAGCCTGGTACATACCGACCACGCCTTTCACCTGCTCCAGGCTCTTGCCAGCGGCCAGAGCGGCATCGATGGTAGCCTGACCACCCAGGAAGTTCGGGATGTCGTTGATACCGGCCACGTTGAACCAGAACACGGAGTTCAGGGCGTGGTGCAGACCGATCGGGATCAGCAGACGGTTGAAGAAGGCGTAGATACCGGCACCGGTAGAGCCCAGGCTCACGATGGACTCACCGAAGGAGACCAGACCACCGTAGATTGCCGGCCATACGGCCATCAGGATGAAAGATACGACGATCATCACTACGGAGGTTACGATCGGTACCAGACGACGACCGGAGAAGAAGGAGAGTGCCTTGTGCAGCTCGACGCTGCTGAAGCGGTTGTACAGCTCAGCGGCGATAACACCACACAGGATACCCACGAACTGGTTGCTGATCTTGGCAAACGCGGCAGGAACCTGCTCCACCGGGATGCTCTTGATCTGGGCCACAGCGCCCGGGCTCAGCAGGGTGGTAACGACCAGGAAGCCGACCAGACCTGCCAGAGCAGCAGAACCGTCTTTATCCTTGGACATACCGTAAGCGACACCGACTGCAAACAGTACGGACATGTTATCGATAATGGCTGCGCCCGCTTTAATCAGGAAGGCAGCCAGCGCACTGTCACCACCCCAACCATTCGGGTCAATCCAGTAGCCAACCCCCATCAGGATCGCGGCGGCAGGCAATACCGCTACCGGCACCATCAGGGCACGGCCGATCTTTTGCAAATAACCGAGAATGTTCACGGTTCCTCTCCTTAGTTAATGTTTTTCTAGAAATTAAGTGCTTATCACGTTTGACGCATAAGCCATCAAGGCTTGATTGGCAGTCTAGGGCTTTTATTTCGCTGCGCAAATTAATAAACCGATAATCGTGATCGTTATCACCCAAACAAGATAAAGGTGGTGGATAGATGTGGCTTAGTTCGCAATCTTTATTTACGCTATAAAACAACTTAAATCCGTCTTAGCCAATTGCCACCGCCAAACCGGTCGCAACCCGACACAGAGGTATCCCATATGCGCCTGATCCCGTTGAAATCTGCCAGCCAAGTAGGCCTGTGGTCTGCTCGTTACATCGTTGACCGCATCAACGCGTTCAAGCCGACCAGCGATCGCCCTTTCGTACTGGGCCTGCCCACCGGTGGCACCCCGCTCAACACCTACAAGCGCCTGATCGAGTTGCACAAAGCCGGTGAAGTGAGCTTCCAGAACGTGGTCACCTTCAACATGGACGAGTACGTCGGCCTGCCGGAAGATCACCCGGAGAGCTACCACAGCTTTATGCACAACAACTTCTTCAGCCACATCGACATTCGTCCCGAGAACATCAACATCCTCAACGGCAATGCCGAGGATCTGGTGGCCGAGTGCAAGCGCTACGAAGACAAGATCAAGTCCTACGGCAAGATCCACCTGTTCATGGGGGGCGTGGGTAACGACGGCCACATCGCGTTCAACGAGCCGGCCTCCTCCCTCTCCTCCCGCACCCGTGTCAAGACCCTGACCGAAGACACCCGTATCGCCAACTCCCGCTTCTTCGGTGGCGACATGGAGCAGGTGCCCAAACTGGCCCTGACCGTGGGTGTCGGCACCCTGATGGATGCGGAAGAGATCATGATCCTGGTCACCGGTCACGGCAAGGCACTGGCCCTGCAGGCCGCCGTGGAAGGCAGCGTCAACCACATGTGGACCATCTCCACCCTGCAACTGCATCCGAAGGGAATGATGGTGTGCGACGAGCCCTCTACCATGGAGCTCAAGGTCAAGACCGTTCGCTACTTCCAGCAGCTGGAAGCCGCCAACATCGGCCGTCTGTAAGGAGTCGTCATGTACGCATTGACCAACTGCACCCTCTACACCGGCAGCTGCGTGCTGACCGGTTACGGGGTGCTTATCGAGGGCGACAAGATTGTCGCCATCTCTCACCTGGCCGAGCTGCCTGCGGGCATCGAGCAGATTGACCTCAAAGGCGCCAACCTGACCGCCGGTTTTATCGACGTGCAGCTCAACGGCTGTGGCGGGGTGATGTTCAACACCGAGATCACGGTCGAGACCCTGGCAACCATGCAGGCGGCCAACCTCAAATCCGGTACCACCAGCTTCCTGCCGACCCTGATCACCAGTCCGGATGCGGATATGAAGCAGGCCGTTGCGGTGACCCGTGACTACATGGCGGCACACCCCAACGAGGTGCTGGGCGTCCATCTGGAAGGGCCTTACACCAACCTCAAGCGCAAGGGGATCCACCCTGCCGCGCAAATTCGCCAGCCAGCGGACGAGATGATCGACTTCTTCTGCGCCAACGCGGATGCCATCACCAAGATCACCCTGGCACCGGAACGCAACGAGCCGGCCCATATCCGCCGTCTGGTGGAAGCGGGCATTCTGGTCTCGGCCGGTCACACTGCCGCCAGTTACGATCAGGCCATGGCCGGGTTCGATAACGGTATTCGCTTTGCGACCCACCTCTACAACGCCATGACCCCGACCCTCAACGGTCGCGAGCCGGGCGTGGTGGGCGCCATCTATGATCGCAAGGATGTCTACGCGGGTATCATCGTCGATGGCCACCATGTGCACTGGGCCAACGTGCGTCTGGCTCACAAGGCGCTGGGGGAAAGGCTGGTGCTGGTCACCGATGCCACCGCGGCAGCCGGAGCGCCGGAAGGCTTTGAGAAATTTGATTTTTGTGGCACCACCGTCTTTTTACGCGATGGTCAGTGTGTCGACGAGAATGGTACACTCGGCGGTTCCTCCCTCACCATGATTGAGGGGGTGGAAAATCTGGTCAAGCAGGTCGGATTACCGCTCGATGAAGCACTGAGAATGGCCAGCCTCTACCCCGCTCGCGCCATTGGATGGGACTCACGTCTCGGTAGTATCCAGGTCGGTAGAGTAGCCAACCTCACTGTCTTCGATCAGGACTTCACGGTCCGTGGGACCGTGGTTAACGGACACTACACACAACAGTGACATCATGACTGGCGGACAAATAGCAAACGTAGATCTTATCAAGCAGGTCAACAGTGCAGCCGTGTATCGGCTCATCGACCTGCAAGGCCCCATCTCCCGGGTCAAGATTGCCGAGTTGAGTCAGCTGGCCCCGGCCAGCGTGACCAAAATAACCCGGCAACTGATCGAGCATGGCCTGATCAAGGAGACCTCTCCGCAAGCCTCAACCGGCGGGCGGCGTGCCATCTCCCTGACCACCATCAAACATCGCTTTCAGTTTGTCTCTGCCAAGCTGGGCCGCGGCTACCTGCAACTGAGTCTCTATGACCTCGATGGCAAGGAGCTCGACCAGCACGTCATTCAGGTGACCGAGATCGACCAGCAACCCGTGGTCGACATGCTGCTGCGTGAGATTGGCGCCTTTATCGATGCCAACCGCGAACGTTGTCGCAACCTCATCAGCATCGCGCTGACCATGCCGGGTCTGGTCAACCCGGAATCCGGCATGGTCATCTACACCCCCAAGTACCACATCCGCAATCTGGGACTGGCGAAGCTGCTTGAGAACCACTTCAACCTCCCCTGCTACGTGGGCAACGACACCCGCTCGCTGGCGTTAGCCGAACACTTCTTCGGCGAGTCCCGCGACTGCATGGACTCCATTCTGGTGAGCGTCCACCAGGGGACGGGCTCGGGGATCATCACCAAGGGTCAGGTGTTCCTCGGCCAGAACCGCAACGTCGGCGAGATCGGCCATATCCAGGTCGAGCCGCTCGGCAAGCGCTGTCACTGTGGCAACTTCGGCTGCCTCGAAACCATCGCCTCCAACGAAGCGATCATCGACAAGGTGAAGGAGCTCATCAGCCGCGGTCATCAGAGCGCGCTGCAGGAGAAGCACATCACCATTCAGGAGGTGTGCAAGGCGGCGCTGGCGGGCGATGAACTGGCCCGCAGCGTCATCGAGAACGTGGGTGAGCATCTGGGACGGGCGGTGGCTATTACGGTCAACCTGTTCAACCCGCAGAAGGTGCTGATCGCCGGTGAAATCACCGCCGCCGAAGAGATCCTCTTCCCGGCCATCCGTCGCTGCGTCGAGCATCAATCCCTGCCGAGCTTCCACCGTGGCCTGCCCATCGTGAAAGCCCGCTTCCAGAACCAGCCGACCTATGGCGGCTTTGCACTGGTCAAGCGCGCCCTGCTGGAGGGAGATCTGCTGCAGATCATCATGGAGCAGAAGTAAGACACTGATCTTGCGAGATAACCAAACGGCAGCCACTGGCTGCCGTTTTCTATTGTGTGCTTGCTGGCGATTTAGCCCGCACGACATGGCTTGAACAGATCCAGCTTGTTGTCGTAAACACTCGTCTGCACATCCATGATCCCCAGCATGGAGTGAAAGAGGTTGTCATGGGAGAAGCGCTGGCTGCTCGCCTCCGCCGCCAGGCAACCCATATCAAGCTGGCGATCGGCCTGTAACTGAGGCGAGAACCAGGTCAGCAGCGGCACCCGTGTCTGATCATCCGGCGCAAACTTGTATGGCGTGCCATGCAGATAGAGCCCCATGGCCCCGAGGGATTCACCGTGATCGGAGAGATAGACCAGTCCCACATCATACTGGCTCTCCAGCGACTTGAGCTTGTCGATCAGCAGCCCCACCACTTTGTCGGTGTAGCGGATGGTGTTGTCATAGGTATTGACCAGCTCTTCGTTGCTGCAGTTTTCAATGTCGCTGCGCGGGCAGTCCGGCATAAAGACGCGCTCGCTGGCAGGGTAACGACGGAAATAGGTCGGGCCATGGCTGCCCATCAGGTGAAAAGCCACCAGCTTGTTGCCCTTCATCTCGACAATCTGCTGATCCAGCCCCTCCAGCAGCACCTCGTCATAGCAAGACTCCCCCTGACAGAGCGCAGGATAGGACTTGGGAAGGATCTCGATGGTCGGCACATTGCGGCACACCCCTTTGCAGCCGCCATCGTTCTCTTTCCACAATACCGAGACTCCGGCATGTTGCAGCACATCGAGCAGGCCGTCACGGGAGCTGGCAAGCTGGTCATCGTAGCCACGGCGCGTGAGGTTGGAGAACATGCAGGGCACCGAAACGGCGGTTGCTGTACCGCAGGAGCGCACATCCCTGAACGACACCACTCCCTGCTCTTTTGCCGTAAAGCTGTTGGTCGCCTTGCCATACCCGTTAAGGGAGTAGTTCTGGCTGCGCGCCGTCTCCCCCACCACCAGGAACATCAAAGTCGGCTTGCTTCCCCGGGCCACCACCCTGGCATCGGTCCCCAGATGCTGGTAGGGGAGCGGCGTGGCAAACAGCACATCCCGCCCATATTTGTAGAGGCCGTGCACATAGTTGGCAGGCACAATCTCTTTGGCCAGCGACTTGTTGTTGCGACCGACCGAGGCGTAATCCTGATAGTAAAGTGCCGCGACGCCCCCGATAAACAGCAGAGAGATAGCCAATACACCTGCCCGCAACGCCAACCCCTGATACCAGCGAGCCGGATAGCGGATCCGCAGTGACCAGAGCACCAGAACAGGCAGCAGCCCGGTCAGCAGAAACCAGAGCGCAACCGAGCCATTCAAATAGGCCCCCGCCTCACCACTGTTGGTCTCCACTATGTTCTGGATCATGCCGGCATCGAAGATGACGCCGTATTTGAGCATGGCGTAACTTACGATGGAGCCAGTCAGAATGAGCACAGTAAAAAAGGGCTTGAGCACAAACCGGAACGTGAAGGGAATAAACACGGCATTGAGCGCCGCGATCAGCACCAGCGGGATCGAGATGGCAAATCCGGCTTTGACATGGGTCAGGGCGCTGAGCACCGTATAGAAATGCAAAAAGATTGGCCAGTTCAGTACCAGGGCGAAAAAGAGCACCAGCAACAGATTGGTTTGCAGTACACCGAGAGTTACACGCATAAACAACTCCTACATACCGGCCTGCAGTGCAGCGGGCCGGCCAAGCCAACAAAAACGACGGGGCCAGCGTAGGAAGTAAAACTTAAGCGCGAATTAAGAAGAGAAGCACGGCGCTCGTGCGCCCCATCACAGCACGGGGTGCTCCGCTGCCCCGAAATGGATTTTTAGTTGTCTATCCATCGGATTTTGCTAGCTTGTTGAGTAGGCATTCATGAAATGCAGGTTAACCGATGGCACTGATCCAAGCCTCGATAGAGCAATTGAGAGTAGGCCACTATATCCATCTCCCCACGGGATGGACTAACCACCCGTTTATGTTCAATACCTTCAAGATCAAGGATCAGCAGCAACTCGACATTCTCCGTCATCTTGATCTCACCCTGCTGATGGTCGACCCCGACAAGAGCGATCTGCCTATCGAGCCACTGTTGCGTGGCGATATCCCCGATGCCGGGCCCGATCTCGAAGAGCTGGAGTCCCTGATTGATGCCGGCCCGCCCCCCTTTGACGAAAAGGCCTTTCGCCGCTCCATGCGCGCCGCCGACAAGGCCTTTGGCCAATCCATGAGCGAGCTACGCGATGCGCTCGGGGCACTCAACCTCAAACCGGATGAAGGGCTGGCCAACACCGCACAGATCGTCCGCAATGCCGCCTTCACCCTCAGTCAGCACGAGGGCCCCCTCGGGCTCCACCTGATCCGCAGTCCCCACACCGATGTCCTGCTGCAGCACAGTCTCAATGTGGCTTTCATTGCCATGTTGATGGCGCGCGAACTGGGGATGAATCCCATCGAGCTGGAAGAGACCGGGCTTGCGGGACTTATCCACGACATCGGCGAACTGAAAATTCCCAGCCAGATCACCCAAAAGCGTGGTGAGCTAAACAAGGCCGAGCAGAACTTCCTCAAGATGCATCCCCAGTACGGATTTGACATGCTGAACCAACTCAATGCCTTTGAGCCCAAAATTCGTCAGGTAGCCCATCTGCACCACGAACGGCTCGACGGTAGCGGTTATCCGCTGGGGATCAAGGGGGGGGAGATCCCGCCGCTGGCGCGGCTGATCGGACTGGTCGACTTCTACGACGAGCTGCTTCATCCCCGCAACAGCGGCACGCCGGCGGCGCCGAGTCAGGCCATCAGCCAGCTCTACAAGTTATCCCAGAAGAAGTTCGACCAGAATCTGGTCAAGTTGCTGGTCAAGGTGCTGGGGGTCTACCCGCCGGGATCCCTGGTGAAACTCTCCGACGAGAGCATTGCGCTGGTACTCTCTACCGAACCCACCATGCCCCTCAAGCCGAAGATCCTGCCCTATATCAAGGCCCAGCGGCCGGAAGCGGTCGCCATGATCGATCTGCGGGAAGATGAACGCACCATCAGTGCCTTTATCAAACAGGAGGAGCTGGATGAGGGACAGCGGCAGTTCTTCAATCTGACCCGCCGCTTCTGTTACTACTTTGCATTCTGAGTTATCCCCAGAAGCTGGGGATAACTCATTGGACAAACCGGAATAATTGCACGAATCCCCACCAACAGGTTGCCATCTGATCATGTATAAAAAACGCCCAGCCAGGGGGGCCGGGCGGAGCATGCCACTTCCATGTGGCGTATCCGACGGATACATTCATGCTCTATCCATCAATAGCAATCTGTCGCCTCTTACACAAATATCAATTTAACATGCTGATTTAATGTAGTTTTATCCATTTGTTCTGGCAAACTGGCGGTCCGTTGCGACCCGCAGGGCCAACCGAACAAGATCTTGATCACACTTATTCACGGGCTGGTTGTTTTTTAGGCTGGCTGATGAGGCGCGTTTTTTATGCAGTTGGTTCTCTCTTTGTTACAGCAGATGAGCGTCAGCCTGGTGATCGCCTATCTCTTCTCGAAAAGCCCGCTGCTTCGCCCGCTTGCCAACTATTCAGTGAGGATTCCTCACAAGGTACTGATATACATAATATTTTCATGTTTTTGCATCCTCGGAACCTATGTGGGCCTCGATATCGACGATGCCATCGCCAACACCCGGGCGGTCGGCGCCGTCTTGGGGGGATTATTGGGGGGACCGCTGGTGGGCTTTCTGGTGGGGCTGACCGGCGGTCTGCACCGCTATACGCTGGGGGGATTTACCGATCTCGCCTGCGCCATCTCCACCACCTGCGAGGGGTTGCTCGGGGGCATAGTGCACTGGCGACTGATGCGCTCGGGGCGAACGGATGCCCTGTTTGAACCACGCATCGCCTTCTTTACCACTCTCTATGCCGAGATCATGCAGATGGTCATCATCCTGCTGGTGGCGACCCCGTTCGACAAATCCCTGCTGTTGGTACGCACCATCGCCACCCCGATGATTCTGGCCAACTCCTGTGGCGCGGCGCTCTTTATCAGCATGATCCGCGACCAGCAGCGGATGTATGAGAAGTTCTCCCGGGTCTTCTCCGCCAAGGCGCTCAATATCGCCAACCGTACAGTGGGGATCATGAGTCAGGGCTTTACCCCACAGGCAAGCAACAAGATTGCCCGCATCATTCAGGAGGAGACCGGCGTTGGGGCGGTCGCCATCACGGACACCGAGCAGATCCTCGCCTTTATCGGCACCGGCGAAGATCACCATCTGCCGGGCACCCCCATCGCGTCAGCCATCACCATGCAGGCCATCGCCCAGAACAAGGTGCTGTTTGCCGATGGCAACAGCCAGCCCTATCGGTGCAGCCTCTCCTCCGCCTGCCAGCTGGGCTCGGTGCTGGTGATCCCGCTGCAGGGGGACAAGGGGGTGATCGGCACCATCAAGCTCTACGAGCCGAAGAAGCGGCTGTTTCTCAAGATCAACCACACCCTGGGGGAAGGGATTGCCAACCTGCTGTCACAGCAGTTGCTGGCCGGTCGGCTGGAGCAGCATCAGCGGCTGCTGGTGCAGTCCGAACTCAAGCTGATCCAAGCCCAGATCAACCCCCACTTTCTGTTCAACACCCTCAACACCATCAGTGCCATCACCCGGCGCGATCCGGACAAGGCGCGGGATCTGCTGCTGCATCTGTCGCTGTTCTTTCGCAAGAACCTCAAACGCCAGAGCGGCCTTGCGACTCTGCAGGAGGAGCAGGAGCACTGCCAATCCTATCTGGAGATCGAGCTGGCCCGTTTTGGCGATCGGCTGACGGTGATAAACGAGATCCCGCCCCATCTGGCCACACTGCGACTGCCCAGCTTCACCCTGCAACCGTTGATCGAGAATGCCATCAAGCACGGCATCTCGACTCTGCTGGAGCAGGGGCGTATTCGCCTCTGGACCGATGAGCATCCCACCAGCGTCACCATCCATGTGGAAGATAATGCAGGCACCTGGCAAGCACATCCCGCTGGCGACGGTCTGGGCATGACCATCGTAGACCGGCGACTGAAAAGCGCCTTTGGCGAGCGCTATGGCGTGACTATTGCGTGCGAGCCGGAACAGTGGACCCGGGTGTCGTTCACCATCCCCAAGGAGCAACCATGATCCGCACTCTGATAGTCGATGACGAACACTATGCCCGCGAAGAGCTGAGGCAGCAGCTGGCCTGCGATCCTGCCATCGAGATCGTGGGGGAAGCGGCCAACGCCATCGAGGCGCTGCCGCTTATTCAGCGCCTCAAGCCCGACGTGGTGTTCCTCGATATCCAGATGCCCAAGCTGAGCGGCATGGAGCTGGTCGCCATGCTCGACCCCCTGCCCCGCATCGTCTTTGTCACCGCCTTTGACGAATATGCCATTCAGGCCTTTGAAGAGAACGCCTTCGACTACCTGCTCAAGCCGGTGGAGCCCGCCCGGCTCGCCAAGACCCTCGCTCGCCTCAAGCAGGATATCTCCCCGCAGCCCATCGAGCGGCTGGCCCCGACTATCGAACATATTCCGGGCTATCTGCACAATCGGGTCAGGCTGCTGCCCATCGCGCAGGTGGAGTATGCCTTCTCCGATCTGGGCGGGGTCCATGTGGCCTGTCAGGGCGAGCTGTTCCACACCCAGCTCACCCTCAAATCGCTGGAAGAAAAGAGCCCGCTGCTGCGCTGCCACCGCCAGTATCTGGTCTCCCCCAACGCCATCTTCGAGATCCAGCTGCTGGATAACCAGCTGGCAGAGATTGTCACCCCGAGCGGCGCCCGGGTGCCGGTCAGTCGTCGCTATCTCAAGGAGCTCAAAGATCAGCTGGGGCTGGACTGAGCCGCGGAGTGTGCGCCTGATCACAGCCGCCGACCGCTCGGCGCGCCAAAGCGCCGCTCGGGGAATTTCACCTGCCAGTCAGGCGCAACCGTTTTAGACTCGCTCTGCACACTAAAAAATAACAATGCAGGAGCGTAGCAATGATCTGGTTCTTCCTCTGTGTCGGCTTACTTGTGGCCGGCTACTTCATATACGGCAAATTCATCGAACGGATATTCAGCCCGAAACCCGAGCTGAAAACCCCCGCCATCACCATGGCTGACGGGGTGGACTATGTCCCCATGTCGGACAAGAAAGTCTATCTGGTTCAACTGCTCAACATCGCAGGCGTCGGCCCCATCTTCGGCCCGATCCTGGGTGCCCTCTACGGCCCGGTCGCCATGCTGTGGATCGTCTTTGGCTGCATCTTCGCCGGTGCGGTACATGACTACTTCTCCGGCATGCTGTCGGTACGCGCCAAGGGGGCCTCGGTGCCAACCGTGGTCGGTGAGCATCTGGGCACCGCCGCCAAGCACTTCATGAACCTGTTTGCCGTGGTGCTGCTGATGCTGGTGGGCGTGGTATTCGTGCTGAGCCCGGCGGGCCTCTTGGCCAACCTCACCTCCACCGATCTGGTCTACTGGATTGTGGCAATCTTTGCCTACTACATCCTCGCGACCATTGTCCCCATCGACAAGATCATCGGTCGCTTCTATCCCATCTTCGGCGCCCTGCTGGTCTTCATGTCGGTCGGCCTCATCGTTGGCCTGATCGCCTCCGGCAAAGGCTTCTACAACACCGGGATGGACTTCTCCAACCTGCACCCGACCGAACTGCCGCTCTGGCCGCTGCTCTTCATCACCATCGCCTGTGGCGCGGTATCCGGCTTCCACGCCACCCAGTCACCACTGATGGCGCGCTGCATGCAGAACGAAAAATCCGGCCGCTTCATTTTCTACGGTGCAATGATCGGTGAAGGGATCATCGCCCTTATCTGGTGCACCCTGGGTCTCTCCTTCTACGACAGCACCGAAGCGCTCAACGCTACTATGGCCAACGGCGGCCCGGCAGCCGTGGTACACGAAGTCTCCACCAGCCTGCTCGGCACCGTGGGCGGCATTCTGGCCATTCTCGGTGTGGTGATCCTGCCTATCACCTCGGGCGACACCGCATTTCGCAGTGCTCGCCTGATCGTGGCGGACTTCCTGAAGATGACCCAGAAACCGCTGGCCAAGCGTCTGCTGATTGCCATCCCCATGTTTATCCTTGGTTTTATCATCTCCAAGGCTGAATTCGGGGTGATCTGGCGCTACTTCGGCTGGGCCAACCAGACCACCGCCGTCATCATGCTGTGGGCTGCGGCTGCCTACCTCATCAAAGAGGGCAAGCTGCACTGGATCTGCACCATTCCCGCCATGTTCATGACTGCTGTGGTGATCACCTATCTGGCCAACGCCCCCATCGGATTCGGGCTGGAGATGGGGACCTCCACCATCATCGGCCTGACTGCAACGGCGGCCATTACCGTGGCCTTCCTGATGAAGTTCCGCCAGCCGCTGGTCAGCAGTACCAGCGAAGGGTAAAAACAGCAAAAAATGCAGCGAAAGCAGCACAAAAAAGGCGCCTGATGGCGCCTTTTTTAATGACAAAAAGACTAATAAGACAACTGTCGAACGGCTTCAGCTTCAATACAGCGAATAGCTTTAAGGAAAGTGCGAACAAGTATCCCACGAACAAAAAATGAAAATTTTAGTCATTTAATATCAATGGGTTACCAGTAAATGCTCTCGTGCCATATGACTTATTCGCACCTTCCTTAAGATTCCGGGCAAACTGACGATAAATGTGTGATTCTTAATTGCTTTAGTGCTTGTTGGAACCCATGATTAAGCTGTGCGTCATGCCAGTGGAGGTTATAAATGGCCCTTGATTATTTTGCCCTTGGTCTGCTCGTCTTTGTCGGGCTGGTCATTTTTTATGGCGTCATCGTTATCCACGATATTCCTTACGAGATTGCCAAACATCGGAATCACCCTCATCAGGATGCCATTCATGTGGCAGGTTGGGTCAGCCTGTTTACCCTGCACGTGCTGTGGCCCTTCCTCTGGATCTGGGCAACCCTCTATCGGCCGGATCGCGGCTGGGGCTTTAGCCAGCGGCTGCAAGAAGATGAAGAGGAGCTGGCGGCCCTCAAGCAGGAGTTGGCGGATCTGAAGAGCCGTATCAACACTATCGAACAGAGTGAGCAACAGGGATAAACCATGGACCTGCTACTGATCCTGACCTACACGGCACTGTGTGTCGCCATCTTCAAAATCTTCCGCATCCCGCTCAACAAGTGGACCGTCCCCACAGCAGCACTGGGCGGCGTGCTGCTCATCGGCACCCTGATCATGCTGATGAACTACAACCACCCCTACTCCGAGATGGCGCGCAACTACTACGTCTCCACCCCCATAGTGCCGCTGGTCAAGGGCCGGGTGGTTGAGGTGCCGGTACAGGCCAACCAGCCGGTGAAAAAAGGGGATGTGCTGTTTCGCATCGATGACGAGCCGTTCCGCCTGAAAGTGGAGAGCCTCACCGCACGGGTCGAATCCAACCGCGAACACCTCAAGTCCATCGAGGCGAGACTGCGCTCCGCCAGGCTGGATCGGGATCGCGCCAGCGACCTGATGCGCCGTGGCGTGGGCAAGCAGCGCGACCTCGACGTCACCCAAGCCAACGTGGACGACATCGTGGCCCAGATTGACCAGCAGAAAGCCACCCTGAACGATCTGCAGGCCCAGCTGATGGAAGCCAAGTACCAGCAGTCACAAACCGTGGTCTATGCCCCGAGCGATGGTCATGTGGTGCAATTGGCCCTACGCCCCGGCATGATCGCCACCCCCTTCATGTATCGTCCGGTGATGACCTTCATCCACAAGGATGACACCGCCTACGTCGGCTGGTTCTGGCAGAACAGCATGCAGAGACTGGCGGTGGGCGATGAGGCCGAAGTGGTGATCGATGGCGTACCCGGCAAGATCTTCAAAGGCAAGGTGACAGCCGTGGTTCCGGCCATTGCCGCCGGTAACGTGCAGGCCAACGCCGGTCTGCTGGATCAAACCACTGCGGTGCGCCCGGGTCGTCTGCCGGTGGTTATCTCCATCACCGACCCCGAGTGGGCCAAGTATCAGGTAATTGCAGGCTCCAGCGGGCAGGCTGCCATCTATACCCACTACTTCCACCATGTATCTGTGATGCGCAAAGTGCTGCTGCGCATGGCAAGCTGGATGAACTACATCTTCCCGTTCCATTGATCAGCACCCAAGCACCCTGCGGGCCGGCATCATGCCGGCCCGCTGTTTTTGTGACGGCAAGCACCCTATAATGGCGCCATCTTGCACCACCCCACATCGACATACCCAAGCCTGCATGTTCGTTCTCAGACCCTATCAGACCGACGCCGTCAACGCCGTTATCAGCCACTTTCGCAAACACCCGGATCCCGCCGTGGTGGTGCTGCCCACCGGGGCCGGCAAGAGTCTGGTGATCGCCGAGCTGGCCCGCAAAGCGCGCGGTCGGGTGCTGGTGCTGGCCCACGTCAAGGAGCTGGTGGAGCAGAACCACGCTAAATACGAGGCGTGGGGGCTCAAGGCCGATATTTTCGCTGCCGGCCTGGATCGCAAGGAGGCGAGCGCCCAGGTGGTGTTCGGCTCGGTGCAGTCGGTTGCCCGCAATCTGGATGCCTTTGACGGAGCGTTTTCGCTGCTGATCATCGATGAGTGCCATCGGGTCTCGCTCGATGATGACAGCCAGTACCATCAGGTGATCGACCACCTCAAGGCCGCCAATCCGGCCCTCAAGATCCTCGGCCTCACCGCCACTCCCTATCGGCTCGGGCTGGGCTGGATCTACCGGCGCCACTATCACGGCATGGTCAAGAGCCACGGCGAACGGCTGTTTGGCGACTGCGTGTTCGAGCTGCCCTTGCGTTTTATGGTCAAAAACGGCTACCTGACGCCGCCGCGCATGGTGGATGCCCCCATAGTCCACTACGACTTCAGCAAGCTGGTGGCGAGGGAGAACGGCCTCTTCAGCGAGGCGGATCTCAACGGCGAGCTCAAGCGCCAGGAGCGGGTTACCCCCCATATCCTGAGCCAGGTGCTGGAGTATGCCGCCGACCGGCAGGGGGTGATGATCTTCGCCGCCACCGTCGAACACGCCCGTGAAATTCACGGCCTGCTTGGCGCCCGAGGCCAGCAGGCAGCCCTTATCACCGGCGAAACGCCGGGGCCGGAGCGCGATGCCCTCATCAGCGCCTTCAAGGCGCGGGAGCTCAAGTTTCTGGTCAACGTGGCGGTGCTCACCACCGGCTTCGATGCCCCCCATGTCGATCTTATCGTAATGCTCAGGCCCACCGAGTCGGTCTCCCTCTATCAGCAGATTGTGGGGCGGGGCCTGCGTCTCTCGCCGGGCAAGAGCGATTGTCTGGTACTCGACTATGCGGGCAACAACTTCAACCTGTTCGCCCCCGAAGTGGGGGAGCCTCGCCCCCACGCCGGTACCGAGCCGGTACAGGTGCCCTGCCCCGCCTGCGGTTTTGCCAACACCTTCTGGGGCAAGACCGACGAGGATGGCAAGGTGATCGAGCACTACGGCCGCCGCTGTCAGGGGCTGTTTGAAGATGATGAGGGCAACCGCGAAGAGTGTGACTACCGCTTTCGCGCCAAGATCTGCCCCGGCTGCGGTGCGGAGAACGACATCGCCGCCCGCAGCTGCCAGAGCTGCGATCAGCTGCTGGTGGACCCTGACGACAAGCTTAAAGAGGCGCTCAATCTCAAGGATTGCATGGTGATCCGCTGCGCGGGGCTAACCCTCACAGCCGGGCGCGGCAAACAGGGGGAGCGGCTGGAGGTGACCTATCACGATGAGGATGGGTTGACCCTCAGCGAATACTTCGGATTTCACTCCCCGGGCGCACGGCGCTTGTTTCAACAGCACTTTGTGCGTCATCATTGGCCCGCCCCGGGGCTGGAGCCCGAATTTGCCACCCTGGCGAGCGTGCTGGCCGCGCAAAGCCAGTTCCGTCATCCGGATTTTGTCATCGCCCGCAAATCGGGTCGCTTCTGGCAGATAAAAGAGAAAATTTTTGATTATGAGGGTCGCTATCGTACCGCCAACTCGCTGGCATGATGGCGACCGGCATACATGGCATGAATTGCGTTATCCCGTCGATCCCGCATCGGCTGGTTGAATTATCAGGGTCGGCACCACTGCCGGGCCCTTCGTCACGTTAGAGGATGTTATGCAGCGGCTGTTGATTGGTTTTTGTGCTCTCTTTTCTTCTCTGGCGGCTCATGCCGCCCCGCTGACGCCCCCTCAGGGTGGCCAGTACGCCATCATGGTGCAGGGCAATAACGGCGTCGAGTTTGCCCGCCACGCGGATCAGATGATCGCCCCCGCCTCCACCATGAAGGTGCTCACCGCGCTGGCGGCCCGCCTCGAGCTGGGTGCCGACTTCCGCTTCGCCACCGACATTCAGGCCCAACCCGGTGCCAAACAGGGTGACACCATCAACGGCGATATCTGGATCAACTTCGTCGGCGACCCCACCCTCTCCCGCATGGATCTGCTGGCCCTGTTCAAGCAGCTCGGCGTCACCAGCATCAAGGGCAATGTCTACGTCAACACCGGCGCCTACAACGGCTACGAGCGCGGCAACGGCTGGTCGTGGGGGGATCAGACCCTCTGCTTCGCCGCTCCTGTCTCCTCGGTCATCATCGACAAGAACTGCGCCTACGGCACCATCACTGCCACCCAGATTGGCAAACCGGCGGTCGGCAACGTGGCCACCGGCGTCCCCATCGGCATCGGTGCCGACAACGTGGAGGTGATGAGCTATGGCGACATGGCGCGCCAGTTCTGCGCACTGGAAGTGGACATGGCCAAGGGCAACTTCTACGAGCTCAAGGGCTGTATCACCCCGAACAAGGAGCCGCAGGGGCTGCGTTTCGCCATCCACGACGTGGAAGCCTGGGGCTGGGACAACATCCGCTGGGCGATGAACCGGGCCGGTATCAAGCATGATGGCCTGCTGCGGGTCACCCACAAGGCCCCTGAAGGGGCAGAGACCCTCGGCACCCACTACTCGGTCTCCCTGCCGGTGATGCTCGCCAAGATGCTGAAGAAATCGGACAACCTCTACGCCGATACCTTCCTCAAAACCGTGGGCCGTCACTACTACAACAAGCCGGGCAGCTATCGCAGCGGCACCATGGCGGTGCGCGCCATCCTGACCAAGAACGGCATCGATCTGGGCAATGCCACTCTGGCAGACGGCTCCGGTCTTTCCGCTCACAATCTCATCAGCGCCCGTCAGATGATGTCGGTGCTGAACTTCATCCAGAAAAATGATGCCGAGCTTGGCCTGATCAAGCTGCTGCCAAGCTCTCAGGTGGATGGCACCCTGGCGTGGCGCCGCAGCGTCACCGCCCCCATGATGAAGAACAAGGTCCACGCCAAGACCGGCACCATCACCGGCACTTCCAACCTGGTGGGCTTTATCGACACTGCGGGCGGCCAGCGCAAGGCGTTTGTGATGTTCCAGCGTGGCCTGTCCCAAGATCCGGCCACCCATGAGCGCTACCGTGCCAGCAAGGCGCCGTGGCCCTGGACTGTGTTCGAGAAGGGGGTGCTGGAGAGCATCTATCAGCAGCAGCCGATCCAGATCGCCGATGAGAGCTGATCCAATAGGCCCACTCGAATCAGGGTATCGATAATTTCGGCTTCAAGTCGCCACGAGGCAGGGCTATGCTGTTGCCTGCCTCATATCAACGGCCATACATAAACGGCTTAAAAAACGGAGAGAAAATATGTTTGCAGTGATTTTTGGTCGCCCGGGTTGCCCCTACTGTGTCCGTGCCGTACAGATCGCCGAGCAGCTGACCGAACAGCGCGATGACTTCAAATTCCGCTACGTGGATATCCATGCCGAAGGCATCACCAAAGAAGATCTGGCCAAGAGCGCCGGCAAGCCGGTCAATACCGTGCCGCAGATCTTCCTGGACGAGCAGCACATCGGTGGCTGCACCGATTTCGAAGCCTATGCCAAAGCGAATCTGGGTCTCTACCAGTAATGCCAGCGGGTCATCCCGAGCGGGTTGACCGCCAGATCGTATAAAAAAATCCGGCGCTATCAGGCGCCGGATTTTTTTATGGGCAACACGCGCACATCATCCCCGATCAGGGGGTCACCGACTGGGCGGCAAAGCGCGCAATGATGGGGTTGTGATCCGAGCTGTCGGTGGCCGGTGAACTCACCTCGACCAGATCCAGATTGCGGTAGTAGAGGTGATCCAGCGGGCGACCGAAGGCGGTGCGGCGCAGATCAGGCACCGGCACGGCCTCTTGCAGACCCAGCTCGTCCACCAGTTTGTTCAGCCAGAACTGGCGCTTGTCGCTCCAGGTATTGAAATCACCGGCCAGGATCACCGGCCCCTGATGGCGGCGCACCAAGGCAGTCAGATCGTTGAGCTGCTCGCGGAAGGTGGCCATCCCCAGCTCGAAATTGACCGCATGGATATTGATGACCATCACGCCGTCGGGATCGCCCTGCAGTGGATAGAGGCTCACCAGCCCGGATTTGGGGATGCGCAGCAAAGGTTCGGGGGAGCGCACGCCACAGACGAACGCCTGCGGGGTCTTGGCCACCGTCATCACCCCGAACGACACGCCGCCCTGGGTGAAGGCTTGCAGCTGTTGCCACTGGAAATCACCGGCGCGCAGCCAGTCGAGCATATCGGGACGGGTGGCCGACTCTTGCAGCAGCACCAGATCCTGCCCCTTGGCATAACTGTCCATCCCTTCGCGCCAGTTCTTGCGCTGGCCCTTGTAGAGATTCCACACCGTCACCCCGAATTCACGGGGCAGCGCCGTGGTCGCCAACGCTACCAGCGGCGGACGCTGGCAGTCGAGTCCCGGCACAATCCCTTGAGCTGTGACCAGATGGTTCTGATCCGGCACCTCAAAACAGCCTACCAACCCCAGGGTCAGCAGGGAGGTGCCAAGAATGCGATAACTATTTTTCATTGGCTAACAACCGCCCGCCTTTGCTTTTTGTTGCGACCATCACAAACGTCATCCACGCCGACTAAGCTGATAGTCCCTGTTCCACCCAACCAGAAGGAACTTGTCTCATGGCGAAAGAACTTCGGTACAACGTGACGTTTTATGATCAACAAGGAAATTGTCATCAAGTGGAGCTGTCCACCGTCTATCAGATAAGACGGGACCCTCAATGCGATCTCTGCCTGTTCGACACCCTGCAATATGTGGGCTCGGAAGAGATGCTGGAACGCATGATACGGCAAAAAACCGGGCTTGAGCAGGAAATATCCATCATCAATGCCCGGCTGATTTAATCAGGCACTCACCGGAACCGGGCGGGATTTGCCATGTTCGTCGATGGCGACATAGGTGAAGATCCCCTCGGTCACGCAGTAACGCTGGGCATCGTTTTCCCGCAGTACCGGCTTGACCCACACCTCCAGCTTGAGCTTCATGGAACTGCGGCCGATCTTCATGCAGCGGCCGTAGCAGCAGACCACATCGCCCACCTTGACCGGACTGTGAAACGTCATGCCTTCGACGGATACGGTACAAATACGTCCTTTTGCCAGCTCCTTGGCCATAATGCCCCCACCTATATCCATCTGGGACATGATCCAGCCACCAAAAATGTCGCCATTGGGGTTGGTATCGGCTGGCATTGCCAGGGTTCTCAGCAACAACTCCCCATCGGGGTGACGTTTTGTATCTACCATCATTACCGCCTCTCTCTCATGGATGGCGGCATGATAGGGGGCGATCACCCCCTTGGCAAACCTCAATTGCCCGAGGCGGCGAGCTCGGCAAACCAGTGGGCCGGATCGGGCCAGCGATAGTTGAATCCCATCTGCTGGCAAATCAGCTGACCGTCGATGGGCTGAAATTCACCGGCAGGCTCGATAAAAACCGGCACAGGCAACCCCTGCTGGCGCGCCGCAAAGGGGTAAAACTGCTCGCGGCGCGGATGCACAGGCGCGCTCAGGTTGAAAACATCCCCGTCCTTGCCCCGTTCCAGCAGCAACATGCAAGCCGCCACCACATCGTCCAGATGGACCAGATTGACCGACTGGGCGCCGCCATCCAGGGTCTTGCCCGCGAGGAAACGGCCGGGATGGCGATCCGGGCCATAAAGGCCGGAGGGGCGCACTATCATCACCGTCTCGAAACCGGCCGCCAGCACCGCCTGCTCCGCCGCCAGCATCCGCTCGCCACGGGCATGGCGCGGTTGGGGCTCTTCACCCTCCTGCTGCCCCGCGCCCCATACCGAGGTAGCGCTGACAAACAGCACCCGCCGGGTGCCATTCGCTTTGGCCAACGCGCAGGCCTTTGCCACCGCCTGCGGGTAGTCATCGGTCTTGCTGGGCGGTACGCAGATAACCAACGATTCGCAGGGGATGGGCCACGACTCTTGTTGATCAGCAACGGACATCTCGGCAGAGCCCATGTTGGCAGAGATGGTCAGCGGATAGGCGTTGATCCCCTCCCCCTGCAGACGGGCCGCTTTTTCGGCGCTGCTGACCGTCACCGCCACCTGCTTGCCAGCCGCCAACAGGGCTCGCGCCAGCGGCAGCCCCAGCCACCCCGCCCCCAGAATGCCGATCGTCCCGGCGATATGTTGTTCTGTCATCATCCCTTCTCCTGCTTGACGCTATTTGCCCCGCAGCTTACCTGCCTTGGCATAAAAAGAAAGCTTTGGCCTGCAGATAGGGAAGGTGCGAATAAGTCACCAAGTACAAAAATACGCCTTTGTAAGCATTTGAATTAAATCGACTAAAATTTTCAGTTTTGTTGTGGAGGGTACTTGTTCTCACCCTCCCTAAGCGTGTTCTTTCCCTCGCCAATGCTACCCTCGGGGTTATCGAGTCAGGTTCACTGGCCATCCACGCCATCGGTAGTGGCCTCTCCTTGGCCAACGGTCTCGAACGTAAACATGCGGTTAAACAGGTGGATCGCCTGCTCACTAACACCAAGCTCAATGTCTGGAGCCTCTTTGACGATTGGGTGCCCTATGTGGTCGGTGAACGTACCGAGATCGTAGTCTCCATGGACTGGACCGAATTCGATGCCGATGATCACAGTACCTTGGTTATCAGCCTGCAAACCAACCACGGTCGCAGTACTCCGCTGCTGTGGAAAACCCATCGGAAATCGTTGCTCAAAGGGCAACGCAATGCCCATGAGAAAGAGCTGCTCACCAAGCTCAAGCAGACGTTGCCAGAGGGTATCTTCGTGACGGTAGTAGCTGACCGCGGCTTTGGTTACATGGAGCTGTTCGAACGCCTGGAGCAAGAGCTAGGCTTTGCTTATCTCATTAGATTTAAAGGAAATGTTTTGGTTGGTTACCCTGGTGTAGAGCAGGTTCCAGCTCGGCACTGGCTAACGCCGACCGGGCGCACCCGAACCCTCAAAGCGGTGGAGCTAACTGGGCAGCGACAGCCTGTCGAACGGGTCTATTGTTGTCATAAGAGTGGCATGAAAGACGCGTGGTTTCTGGCCAGTAACCGGACCGACCTGAGCGCCGCCAAGGCGTTGCAACTATACGGCCAGCGCTGGGGTATCGAGACCAGTTTTCGTGATATCAAAGATTACAAATTCGGCATGGGTATGGGAGATGTGCACATCAGTAATCCGGTCCGGCGCGACCGACTGTTTTTATTCAGTGCCCTGGCCATCGTCTTGCTGACGCTGCTGGGTAAGGCTGGAGACAGTGTCGGTCTAGAGAGAACGATCAAGGTCAATACCAGCAAGAGCCGAACCTATTCGTTCTTTCGGCAAGGGGTCATCTATTACCAGTTGCTACCTAAAATGAAAGAAGCCAATGCGGTCTTGTTGATGGATAAATTTATCTACTACCTGAAGCAACACCGCTTATATACCCGCACACTTGGAATTATTTGAGTCTCTAAAAATGAGGGGATCTCTGAG